>JBCCEW010000002.1:300000-376879 GCA_039030075.1 Myxococcota bacterium
CGACCCTGGCCGAGCTCTTCCTTTCCGCCGAGGACACGCCCGCGGCGCCGCGCGCGTCGAAGTCCGTCGCGCGACCGCCCGCGCGCCGACCGCGCGATCCGAGCACCGTGCCCTGGTTGATCGCAGTCGCTGCCGTGGGCGTCGCGGCCTGGCTCGGTGGGTCGGGTGTGACTCCGCGCGTGCCGGAGTTGGCTCCGTCCGCGCCCGATGAAACGGCGCCGCGCCTGCCCGCGGTCGCAGCCCCTCCGCCTCTCCTCGAGCTGGCGGACCCGGGCGAGGTCGAGCGTCTCGGACTCCAGCTCGTGGCGGCGCGTCGTCGGCACGCGCAGGAGCTGGAGGCGCGTGATGCCCGCATCGCTTCGCTCGAGAGCGCGGTGAAGGAGCTCGAAGAGGCCGAGGACCTGCCCGCCGCAGCGCCGCAGAAGCCGGCGCCCGCCCCGCAGTCGAAGCGGGACGCCGGGGGCACACCGGCGCGGGTGACGGCGAGCGTGCTCTGGGTGCGGGAGGGACCGAGTTCGGACCACAAGAAGGTGATGGGGCTCGTGCGGGGAACACCCGTGCGGATGGATTCCCAACGCCGCGATGGCTGGGCCCGGATCCTCCACCCGGCGAAGGGATGGGCGGCGGCGCGATATCTGGGAGACGTGAGTCTGGGCGACCCGTCTGTCGAACCGCCGCGCCCGGCGGCGAAGCGCAAGCCGCGGCCCGTGCCCGCGGACACCCCCGCCGCGGCAGCACCCGCCGTACCGGCTCCCGGCGCGGCTCGGCTGACGCCCGGCTTTGCCACCGAGCCGGGGGATCTGCTGGGCTTCGGCGATCCGCGCGAGCTCGTGTCCGAACCCGACGAACGCGCCGACATCTGGCCCTAGCCGAGTCGCCCCAGACCCGGAGCAACCTCCCCCAGCGTCCCTCCGCTGCGCGTGTCATGCTGCCCGGCGAGCCGGCGTCGCTTCCCCGCGGAAGGCGTCGGCGCGACCGGAGGCCGCGTGTCCGCAGAAGCTCCCTATGTCGTCATCACGGGTGACACCCACGCCGGCGCGTCGATCGACGCCTACCGCGAGTACCTGGATCCTTCCGAGCGGGCCGAGTTCGACGAATGGCGGGGCGCCTACCGGAACCCCTCGAAGAAGCACCTCGGCAGCAAGAAGACCAAGAACTGGGATTCGGAGGAGCGCCGGCGCGACCTCGAATCCGACGGCGTCGTCGCCGAAGTGCTGTTCCCCAACACGGTTCCACCCTTCTACGAGAAGGCCTTCCACGTGGCACCGCCGGCGAAACCCGACCAGTACCGGCGCTGGCGAGCGGGCACGCGGGCCCACAACCGCTGGCTCGCCGAGTTCTGCGCGGAGGAGCCCGACCGCCGCGCCGGTATCGGGTTGATCCACCTGAACGACGTCGACGAGGCGGTCGAGGACGTCGAATGGATCGCGAAGCACGGGCTGCGCGGCGGCATCCTGCTGCCGCTGCCGGCGCTCGACGACACCCACATCGCCCAGCTGACGTCACCGAGCTACGAGCGTTTGTGGGCGGCGATCCAGGACCACGACCTCGTGATCAACCAGCACTCGGGTCAGGGGTGTCCGAACTACGCGGGTGAGCCCGGCGGCGACGCGCTCTGGGTGCTCGAGATGCCCTTCTTCGTGCAGCGCGGTTTCTGCCAGCTCATCTGGAGCGGCGTCTTCGAGCGCTACCCGCGGCTCCGGTACATCCTCACCGAGTCGGGCTGTGCCTGGGCTCCGCCACTCCTGCGCCGGATGGACGGGATCTACATGGGCATGAAGGCCGGCATGATGGGGGAGATCGACATGTCGTCGTCGTACCTGCTCTCGGAGCCGCCCAGCTTCTACGCGAAGCGCAACTGCTACTACGGCGCGAGCTTCCCCTCGCCCGAGGACATCGAAGGGCGCGAGATCGTGGGTGTCGATCACATCTTGTGGGGGAACGACTATCCCCACTACGAGGGCTGCTACCCGTACTCGCGCGAGAACATGCGACTGGCCTTCGCCGACGTGAGTCCGCGCGAGGTGCAGAAGATGCTCGGCGAGAACGCGGCCGCGCTCTACGGTTTCGATCTCGAGAAGCTGCGCCCTGCGGCCGAGCGTCTCGGCATCACGCCCGCGCTCGTCCGCGAGCCGCTGGACGAGATCCCGGAAGACTCGGCCTGCCCGACCTTCCAGAAGGCGCGCTTCGCCAAGGCCGGACTCTCGCTCTTCTGACGCGTCGCGCGGCTACTGCGAGCGGACGGAGCCCAGGGCCGCTGCGGCCGCGGCACCCATCTCCGAGACCTCCTGCGCGACGGCGGGACGCTCGCGCATCCGCGCGTCCCAGGCGTGGAACGCCGCGTGGTCCGAGGGAGCGCTGGCCCCCAGCGTGCCGGCCGCGTTGCACATCACGAACGTTCCGATGTCCGCGACGCTGTAGTCCCCACACAGATAGGGCCCGGCGGTGAGCGCTTTGTCGAGCCGCGCGTAGTGGGCCTCCCAGGCGGCAAGCGCCGCGGACACCCGTTCGCCGCCGCCGCCCCCGTCCGCAGTCGCGTAGAAGACGCCCTCGATCAGATCCCACAGCGGCGGGAACAGGATCTCGTCTGCAGCGGCTTCGAGCTGTCGGCAGCGTGCGCGCTCGGCGGCGTCGGCGGGATAGAGGGGAGGGTGGGGATTGCGATCCTCGAGGTACTCGAGCAACACGGTCGAGTCGTAGAGCACCAGGTCGCCATCCACGAGGACCGGCACTTCCGCCTTCGGGTTGTGGGCGGCGACGTCCGGGTGATGGGGCAGGTAGCGATCGGCCACACTCCAGCCGACCTCGATGCGCTCGTATTCGCAGCCTTTTTCCGCGAGAGCGATCCGGACCTTGGCGGTAAACAGGCTGAGCGGGCCCGAGTAGAGACGCATGTCGAGAACCTCCGGTGGATGGAACTCCGAGAATCTCCCGCCTGGTGCGGATCCACGAAAGATCCAAAATCGACTAGATTTATAGGTCCAATCGACGGGCCCGGAGCGGCCGCGAGGAAGGAAGGAGGACCCCATGTGGCTGTCCCTGGACGGAAACGGGGCGCTCTATCGGCAGACGTATCGGGCGCTGCGCCAGGCCATCCTCGACGGCCAGCTCGCCGCGGGCGCGCAGCTGCCGTCGAGTCGCACGCTGGCCGAGGAGCTCCAGGTGGCGCGCAACACCGTGCTCCAGGCCTACGAGCAGCTGGTGGCCGAGGGGTACGCGGTGCCCCGCCGCGGCGCGGGCACCTTCGTGGCGTCCGAGCTCCCGGACGCACCGCCGCCCGCCCAGAGCGAGCGGCCGAACGACGACCAGGCGGCGCCGCGGCTCTCGGTGTTCGGCGAACGCGGGGCGGCGCTCTTCGGCAACCGGCTCGGCTGGGGCCGCCGTCGACCGACGCCCCGCTACGACTTTCGCTATGGCGAGCCCGCTTTCGACGACTTTCCCCACGCGACCTGGTGTCGGCTGTTGGCGCGCCGCGCTCGCCGCGCCAGCGAGCGCCATCTCTCCTACAGCGAACCCGGCGGTGCCCCCGAGCTGCGCGAAGCCCTGGCCGGCTACCTCGCGCGCACGCGCGGTGTGGTCTGCGACGCCGCCTCGGTGTTGGTGGTGTACGGGACCCAGCAGGCGATCGACCTCACGGCGCGGGTGCTGCTCGATCCCGGCGACCGCGCGATCGTCGAGGAGCCCGGTTACCCCGGGATTCGCAACGCGCTCGCGATGAATGGCGCTGAGGTCGTCCCTGCCCGCGTCGATGCCGAGGGCATCGTCGTCGACGACATCGCCGACACGTCTGCGCGTCTCGCCTGCGTGACCCCTTCGCACCAGTTTCCCCTCGGCGGGGTGATGCCGCTCGGGCGACGTCTGGCCCTGCTCGATTGGGCCGAACGCGTGGACGCCGTGGTCCTCGAGGACGACTACGACGGGGAGTTCCGCTACGACGGCCGGCCCCTCGAATCGTTGCGCGCCCTCGACCGCCGGGGGCGGGTGCTCTACGTCGGCACGACGTCGAAGGTGATGTTCCCGAGTCTGCGCATCGCATACCTCGTGCTCCCCGAGGCGCTGCGCCCGGCGTTCTTCGCGGCGAAGGCGTTCGCGGACACCGGGACGGCGCACCTCGAACAGCGTGTGCTCGCCGACTTCATCGACCAGGGGTTCTTCGAACGTCACCTGCGCCGGGCGCGGGTCCGCAACGCGGCACGCCGGGCCGCGCTCCTCGAAGCGCTCACGGACGAGATCGGAAGCGACGTCGAGGTGGTCGGCGAGAACTCGGGCCTGCATCTGGTCGCCTGGCTCGACCGGGTGAAGCCCGGAGACCTGCGCACCCTGCGCGAGTTGGCGGCGCGTCGCGACGTGGGCATCCACCCGGTGACGCCCTTCTACACCCAACGACCCACGCGCGCCGGCATCATCCTCGGCTACGCCGCCCTCGACGAAGCCGCGATCCGCGAGGGCATCGGCCGCCTCGCCGAGGCACTGCGCGAGCTGCGGGCGCTCTGAAGCCAGCCTGGCGCGTGCGGCCGTGCGATCCCTAGTGTTGCGGACCGGGTCGCTCGGCCCGGTCCCTCCAGGAGACTCCGTGACCGCTCTCGCTCCGCCGCTGCCCGCCGTCATCGCGGCTTCTCGAATCCAGGGAACGGCGTGAGCCCTCCCGAGCTCGACGCCATCGTGGTGGGCTCCGGCCCGAACGGCTTGGCGGCCGCCATCGCTCTCGCGCAAACGGGGGCGTCCGTACGCGTGCTGGAATCGAGCGACACGATCGGCGGCGGTACGCGGACCCGCGCGCTCACGCTGCCCGGTTTCGTCCACGACGTGTGCTCGGCGGTGCATCCGATGGGCATCTTGTCGCCGTTCTTCCGGGAGCTGCCCCTGGAAGCCCACGGCCTGCGCTGGAAGACGCCGAGTGCCTCGGTGGCGCATCCCCTCGACGACGGACCCGCGGTCCTGTTGGTGCGCTCTCTCGAGGAAACCGCGGCCGGGCTCGGCGGCGACGCTTCCGCGTATCGACGCCTGATCGCGCCGCTTCTCCGGCGCCCCCACGCGCTGCTGGCGGACGCGATGGGGCCACTGCGGTTTCCCGACGACCCGGTCAGCTTCCTGCACTTCGGCCTTCGCGCCGGATTCTCGGCGAATCGCCTGGCGCGCCTCTGCTTCCGGGAGGAGCGAGCACGCGCGCTCTTCGCGGGCTGCGCCGGCCACTCGGTCTTGCCCCTGACCCAGCCCCTCACCGCGGCCCTCGGCGTGTTGTTCGCCGTGACCGGCCACGTCGAGGACTGGCCGGTCGCCGAGGGAGGCTCGCAGCAAATCTCCCAGGCCCTTGCGTCGTACTTCGAGAGCCTCGGCGGCACGATCGAGACGAATCACCGCGTGGAGGCCCTCCACGATCTGCCGCCGACCCGCGCCATCCTCTTCGACACGTCGCCCGCCGCCCTGTCGGCGATCGCGGGCAACGCATTGCCCGATGGCTATCGCAAGCGGCTCGGTCGCTACCGCTACGGCCCGGGGTCGTTCAAGGTGGACTGGGCGCTCGACGGGCCGATCCCCTGGAAGGACGAGGCCTGCCGGCGCGCCTCCACGGTGCACGTGGGTGGCACCCTCGAGGAGATCTGCGCGTCCGAACGCGACATGTACGCCGGGCGCCACAGCGACCGTCCCTATCTCATTCTTTGTCAGCAGAGTGAGTGCGATGCGAGCCGTGCACCGGAGGGCCAGCATACGGGCTACGCCTATTGCCACGTGCCTGCCGGGTCGACGGTCGACCGCACCGAGGTGATCGAAGCGCAGGTCGAGCGCTTCGCACCCGGCTTCCGGGATCGGATCCTGGCGCGTCACACCATGGGGCCAGCGGATTTCGAAGCCTACAACGCGAACTACATCGGGGGCGCGGTGACCGGCGGCGTAGCCGACGCACTCCAGCTCTTCAATCGACCCGTCACCCGTTGGGATCCATACGCGACGCCGAACGAGCGCTTGTTCCTGTGCTCCGCAGCGACACCGCCGGGAGGCGGCGTCCACGGCCAGTGCGGCTATTGGGCGGCCCAGTCCGTGCTGCGGCGCTGGAAGCGGCGCTGACGGGCCTGGGTCGCATCCGCCCCCGCGAGCGTGTATACGACCCGTGAGATCCGAACCGTGCCGAAGGGGGGTGGACGGTGGCGGAGGTTTTCCTGACGGGAGCCACGGGGTTCCTCGGTGGCGAACTGCTTCGGGAACTGCTGGAGCACGATCGCCGGCGCATCGCGTGTCTGATTCGAGCGGAGAGCGCTGACGCCGCCCAGCTGCGCGGTGCCGAGGCCCTCGACCGTGCCCTGGGGCGCCCTCCGCGCCCCGAAGAACGCGCGCGGGTCGACTGGGTCTGGGGCGACATCGAGGCACCCGGCCTCGGCTGGTCCGACGCCCAACGCGCCGGCGTCGTCCGCGAGGTTCGGGAGATCTTTCATTGCGCGGCCACCACGCGCTTCGACCTGCCCCTCGACGAAGCCGAGCGGGTGAACGTCGTCGGGCTGCGGTCGATCGTGGAGTTGGCGGAGTCCTGCCGCGCCCATGGTTCCTTCCGGCGGCTGCACCACGTCAGCACGGCCTACGTGGCGGGCATGACGAACGGCGACGCCATTGCCGACGACCTCCCGGCCGACGACCACACGTTTCGCAACAGCTACGAGCGCACGAAGGCCCGGGCGGAGCGCGCGCTTCGCACGCACGCGACGCTCCCGGTCAGCATCTATCGGCCGTCGATCATCATCGGGGACAGTCGCAGAGGTCGCACCACCGGTTGGAGCACCATCTACTTCCCGATGCGGATGGTGGCGGGCGGACACGTCCGCTACCTGCCCTGGGCGGGCGCCCAGCGCCTCGACTGCGTGCCCGTCGACTTCGTCGCTCGCGCGATCCGTGTGTTGGCCCGTCGCGACGACACGCTGGGGCGCTGCTTTCATCTGACCGCCGGAAACGAGGCCATCACCGTCGAGCGGTTGCTGCGCGAAACACTCGCCGGGATCGCCCGTCGCGGCGAAGTCCTGCCCGATCCGCCCGCACGTGGGGTCGGACGCCTCGGGTGGGGTGCGCTCTCCCTCGGCTATCGCCTGTTCGCGACGGGCGCGCGCCGACGGGGGTTCGAGCGCTTCCGCGAGTACGTCCCGTACCTACGGATCTCCACCGTCTTCGACAACCGGCGTGAGCTCGAGTTGCTGGCGAAGGAGGGCGTTCCGTTGCCCGACGTCGACCAGTTCCTGTGCCGGGTCGTCGACTTCGCGCTCGCCCAGAACTTCGGTCGCGACGAGGACCGCCCGCGGATCCAGACCCGCTAGTCGCCGACCCGCAGCACCTCGCGCTCGTAGCTGAACAGGTCGTCGTAGACGCGCAGCGGCTCGGCTTGCGCGCTCTCGGCGTCCGGTAGGGCCTGGGCCCCACTGCGTTCGAGGAGCCGCGCCACGAAGGTGCGCAGCGGTCGGTCTTCCCGGCCCTCCTCGAGGAGCGGGGAGAGCTCGCTCTCGAGCAGACGCAGGCGCACCACACGCAGCGCGGTGGCCTCCTCGTCGTGCCAGTTGAGGGCGAGGTCGACGACCAGGAACCCGGGCGGCGTGTCGCCGACGATCTCGGCCGAGGCGATCGCCTGGATCTTCTCGTAGGGAAGGTGGGCCGAGCGGTCGCCTGCGACGCGCATGGCCAGGGCCTGCTCTTCGAGACCGCTCGGGACCGCCTCCATCACCTTGATGCCGGCGAAGCGCGCCTTTAGCGCGGGGCTCTCGAGGGTCTCGTCGATCACGAGTTCGGTGAACTCGTCGAGGTCGGGAATCGCCGACGCTTCGGTGGCGTCTTCGGCCGGCGTCTCGTCTTGCAGCGTCTCGTCCCCTGAAGGCTCGGGGGCCTCGGGCGTCTGCGCCTCCGCGCTCGGCGTGCGGCTCGCGCGCTCGAGTTCGGCGACGAGCGACACCAGGCGGTTTCGCTTGGACTCGTCGAGGTCGGGTGCGGCGAGCGCGACGCGGGCGGCGCGAAGCGCCAGTTGCGGGTAGGTCTCGTGCGCCGCGTCGGCTGCGCGCATCGCCAGGCCGGGCGTCAGGCCCACGGCTTTGTCATCGGTGGCGTGGCGCAGGGCGCGCTTCGCGAGTGCGGGGTCGCGGGCTTCGAGCGCGGGGAGCATGCGCAGCAGCGAGCCGGCGTCGGCGCGCGCGTCGGGAACGACCTGGGAGAGGTCGGCCCACCAGGTGGCGGCCTCTTCGAGGGCGCCCTGGGAGCACAGGTTGCGGATCGCACGCAGGAGCGTCGTAGCCGCGGCTTGTGGTTGGCCGTGGGCCACTGCCGCCTGCCAGAAAGCCGTCGCGAGCTTCGAGTCGTCGCCCGAGCGCTCGACCTCCGCCTGCAACAGGAGGAACGCGCGGGGAAAGTCGCCATGGCTCTGGGCATCCTCGGCCTGCTTCAGGACCCGCCGCAGTTCCAGCGAGCCTTCGAGCCGTTCCACCGTAGAGGAATGGCGCACGCGCTCGGCGGTCGTGCCTACCGCTTCCGCGAGCTGATCTTTCGCACGCAACAGGTGCTCCCAACCTCGGGCGCTCGCGCGCCCCAGGCCGCGCAGCGCGTCGCGGGCTCGGCTCGCCGGTTGGTCTCGGTCGTCCTGCCGCAAGGTCGGGCCTCGGTCGATGGAGAGTCGCGATCCGACTCTCCGAGGGCCCCAGGCTTATCGACCGATCGGCGTCAGGGAATGAGAGCCGCGGGACCGAGGTGGGGCCGGGTGTCGCACCGACTGGGGGGGCGTGCCGCACAGCCAGTCTTCGAGGGCGCAGGCGCCCTGCGCACGCAGGTTCCAGGCAGCGGGCGTGCGTTCGAAGTCGGCAAGCGCACGCCGCCAGCGCCCGTGGACGTCCTGGGGGCCGGCGAGCCGCTCGAGGAGCCGCAGGGCCAGCCGCCGGCGCGACGACGATCGTACCCCCTCTCGATCCGCCGCCGTCTCGAGTGCTCCCAACGCGAACAGGGCGGCCGCGCGGCGGTCACCTTCGAAACTGGGCAGGCTCGCTTCGAGGAAGAGCTGGAGGATCGTCTCGGCGTTGCGCTCGGCGCGTCGAGCCGGGCTGGTGCGCGGTGCGCTGAACCAGCTTCGCTGGAGATTCCAACGCGAGCGCCGCGGGCGATGGGGGTCGGGGGAGGCAGCCACGGGATCAGCCTCTGCCCTCGAGACGGTCGTTTCGGTGATCGGGGTCACCAAGCAAGAGGTCGTGGACGACGCGACCGCCGTGTGCAGGCACGCTCGGAAGTGCTCGTTCGGTCGCGGGTTTTCGACCGAAGCGGGCTCTCGCGCAACCTTGCGGGCCCTGGCGGGTTGAACCCTTCGACGCCCCACCCCGGGGCCGAGAGGAGTTTCATCATGACCCGCCATCTCATCCTGACCGCAGCCGTGTTCGGACTGCTGGCCGCAGCGGCCCCGGTGGCCGCCGAGTCCGACGCTGGGGATCGCATCGAACGACATCTCGACCGCAAGGGCGACCGCATCGACCACCGCCTCGACCGCAAGGGGGACCGCGTCGACCAGCGCCTCGACCGCAAGGGAGACCGGATCGACCGCCGGCTCGACCGCAAGGGCGATCGGATCGACGCGAAGCTCGACCGGCGCTCGGATCGCGCTGCTGCCGCGGGCAAGGATCGCCTGGCCGATCGGCTCGACCGCAAGGGCGAACGCATCGACGCCCGCCTCGATCGGAAGGGCGACCGCATCGATCAGCGCCTGGACCGTCGCGGAGATCGCGTCGACGCGAAGCTCGATCGCCGGGGCGACCGGATCGACCGTCGTCTCGATCGCAAGGGACAGCGCATCAATCGCTGAACGAGCGCGGACCGCGCGTGCGGGCGGGGCCTTCGGGCTCCGCCCGTCTCAGTTCTGGAGCTCGCCGAGGGCGATCTCCACCTCCCGGCTGCGACCATCGCGATCGAAGCGCACCTTCACGCTGTCGCCGGGCTCGAAGTCATCGAGCACATCGATCAGGTCGACCACGCGCACCACGGGACGTCCGGCGACGTGAGTGATCACGTCGAGTGCGCGGACGTTGCCGAGCCGGTCGACGTCGATCGAGCGCATGCCCGCATCTTCGGCCGCCGACCCGGGCAGCACGTCGCGCACGACCACACCGATCACCCCCCATTGCGCAGCGATGTGGTCCGGCATGACGCGGACGCCGAGCCCGGCCCACTTCACGCGCCCGTGTTCGATCAGCTCCGGCACCAGTCGAGCCACGGTCGCCGCGGGCACGGCAAAGCCGATCCCCGCACTGCTGCCGCTGGTGCTGTAGATCGCGGTGGTCACACCGATCACACGGCCGCCCGAATCGAGGAGCGGTCCCCCCGAGTTCCCCGGGTTGATCGACGCGTCGGTCTGGATGACGTCCTCGATGCGGGTGCCGGCGATCGACTCGATCTCGCGTCCGAGGGCACTGATCACGCCCGTCGTGAGGGTGGAGTCGAGTCCGAACGGGTTGCCGATCGCGAGCACTTTCTGACCGACGACGAGCTGCTGCGAGTCGCCCACCAGGACGGGCCGCAGCGCGGCGTCGGGCTCGATCCGCAGCACCGCGAGGTCCTTCCGTGGAGCGATGCCCACCAGATCCGCTTCGTAGGTGGTGCCGTCGGCCATCGTCACGGTGAAGCGATTGCCCCCGTGCACGACGTGATAGTTGGTGACGATGTGCCCCTGGTCGTCCCAGACGAACCCGGACCCCGCGCCCTGGGGCAGCTCGTCGGCGCTGAAGCGGAACGCGCCACGCGGCGTGGTGGCGTTGGAGACGAACACCACCGAGGGCGCGACGCGACGGAAGACCTCGATCGTGTTGCGCTCGGAGTCCAGGAGCTCGGCGGGGAGGGGCGGCAGGGGCTTCGGCGTTTCGCCCTCGGCAGGTCCGCAGCCCGTGGCGACGAGCGCCCAATACAGGAGTGCCCACACGACGAAGCGTCGAGTGGAGAACCCCTCGAAGGGTTCCGAGATGGCACGGACTCGTTCCAAACGCAGTTCTCCCATTCGGGGACCCGGCGGTGCGAAGCCGGATGCTAGCGGAGGCCCCTGCCGCCGCGGGCCCACACGCCGAGCCGATTCTCGCCTCGACCGCGAGAGGATTCGAACGCAGTTGCGGATCGGCTGCCGGTGTCTTCGCGAAGCGCTTCCCGTTCTCGGCCAACGGTTGTAACCTTCGGCCACCCCCCTTGGCGGCGCTCCGCCCGCCCCCCACCAGTCTCCTCCGGAGCCTCCGAATGACCCCCCTCGATCCCACGCTGCGGGAGCGAATCGAGAACACGATTCGCTTCCTTGCCGTCGACGCCGTTCAGCGCGCGAACTCCGGACACCCGGGCGCGCCGATGGGACTCGCTCGACCGGCGTTTCAGCTCTGGGACGCGCATCTGCGCTTCGACCCCGACGACGCCGAGTGGCCGCTGCGCGACCGCTTCATCCTGTCGAACGGCCACGCGTCGATGCTCCTCTACGCCTTGCTCCACCTCTACGAGGTGGGTCTGACCCACGACGACCTGGCTGCGTTCCGCACGCTGGGTTCGAAGACCGCGGGCCACCCCGAGTACGGCGAGGCCGCCGGCGTCGAGGTGACCACCGGCCCCCTCGGTCAGGGCTTCGCCCACGGCGTCGGCATGGCACTCGCCGCGCGCGCCACCCGCGCGCGCTTCGCCGCCGGCAATGACGGGCCGGGGCAGCACTTCGTCTACGGGATCGTCGGCGATGGCGACTTGATGGAGGGCATCTCCGCCGAGGCCGGTTCCCTGGCCGGGCACTGGAAGCTCGGCAACCTGATCTACCTCTACGACGACAACCAGATCACCATCGACGGCGGGACCGATCTCTCGTTCTCCGAGAACGTCCGCGGCCGCTTCGAAGCCCAGGGCTGGCACGTCCAGGAGCTCGACGGTGAAGACGTCGACGGACTCGACGCGGCGCTCGCGGCCGCCCGAGAGGAGACCGATCGGCCCTCCATGATCTCGTTGCGCACCGTGATCGGTCGCGGCAGCGTGTTCGCCGGTCAGTCGAAAGCCCACGGCAGTCCGCTCGGTCCCGACAACGTGCTGCAGGCGAAGGAGTCGGCGGGCTGGCCGACCGATCAGGAGCTCTACGTTCCCGATGACGTCCGCGCCTATTTCCAGGAGCGCGCGGCGGCGAAGCGCGCTGCGCGTGCCGAGCGCGAGGCCGGGCTGTCCCGCTGGCGCGAGGCCCAGCCCGACGCGGCGAAGGCCTGGGAAGCGGCGCGCGCTGGAGCGATCCCGGCCGATCTCGACGCGAAGCTGGCCGAAGGGCGGGACGACGTCGCCGACGCGACGCGCAACCACGGCAAGGACGCACTGACGCGGCTGTCGGAAGCCGCTCCCTATCTCATCGGAGGCTCCGCGGACCTCGCCGGGTCGAACGCGCCGCCCATCCTGAAGGGGCAGGGCACGATCGGCGTCACCGACGACGGGAGCGATTTCTACGCCGGCACGAACATCCACTTCGGCGTGCGCGAGCATGCGATGGGTGCGGTGTCCAACGGCATCGCCCTCGACGGCACGCTGCGGCCCTACTGCGGCACCTTCCTGATCTTCAGCGACTACCTGCGTCCGTCGCTGCGGCTGGCTGCGCTGATGGGGCTGCCGACGATGTTCGTGTTCACCCACGACAGCATCTACCTGGGCGAAGACGGTCCGACCCACCAGCCGATCGAGCAATTGGACGCGCTGCGCGCGATGCCGAACCTGCCCGTGTTCCGCCCGGCCGACGGCATCGAGACGGCGGCGGCCTACGCCTGGATCGCTCGCCACCGGAAGGGTCCGGGCCTGCTCGCCCTGACGCGCCAGAAGCTGCCGCCTCTCCCGCGGCCGGCGGGCTTCCAGCTGGAGGACGTCGAGCGCGGGGCCTACGTCGTGCGCGCAGTGGCCGACCCGAAAGTCGTGCTGGTCGCGACCGGGTCCGAAGTGTCCCTGGCCTGCGACGCCGCGGAGAAGCTCCACGCCGACAACATCCCGGCCCGGGTCGTGTCGCTGCCGTGCCTCGAGCTCTTCGAGCAGCAGCCCGCCGAGTGGCGGCAGACGCTGATCCCGCGCGACGGCACCCCGGTGGTGGCGGTCGAAGCGGGACGCGGCCAGAGCCTCCAGGGGCTCGTGGGTACCAACGGACTCGTGTACGGGATCGATCGCTTCGGGGCCTCGGCGCCCTACGCCGATCTGGCTCAGTTCTTCGGCTTCACGCCGGACCAACTCTGCGCGCGTGTCACCGAGCACGTGCGGAGCTTCGAGGAGTAGTCGGGCCGCCCGAGCGCGCCCGGACGCCAGGAGACCGAACGACGTTGCTGACTTCGCCGATTGCGATGGTGGGATATGGGGGGCTCGCCCTGCTGCTGCTGGGCTGGCTGATCGCTTCGTTCGCGGCACCGAGCCCGCGCCGGGTGATCGTGGAATGGCTGGGCACGTGCGGCATGTACGTCGCACTGCTCTCGCTGTTCGTGAGCCTGACCCTGCGCGCTCAGCAAGAAGGCAGCACCGCCGCGCTCGTCGCCTTCGGCGTGCTGGTCGCGCTCTTCGCGAGCGGTCTGGCCGTCGCCCTGGTGCAGACCGCGATCTCGATGCGCGCGCCGCGCGCCGAGGCGAGCAGCGCCACCAACTGATTCAGTCGGCGCGGAGGACCACCTTCGCCACGCCTTTCACGTTGGCGCAGGACACGGGCTCGTCCGACGCACTCTCCGGGATCAACAGCCGGAACGGACCCCCTTGCTTCGTCGGCAGAGGGTCGCCTTCCAGGCTGTGGAGCAGCACGCCTTCGAGCAGGACGGCCGTCGGGACTGGCTCGCTGGCGAAGCCATCACCGGCCACGACGACGGCCTGACCTTCCCGCGGAAGCTCGAGCGCGTCGAAGAGTGCGCGCACGCGCGCGGCGCTGCCCGCGCGCTTCGGGAACAGGGGGGCGACGTCGTCGATGCCGTCGGGCAGCGCTTCGAGGCGGGACCGATCGATGCTCTGCACGCGGCCATCGGGAAGCACCCATTCGATTCGGTTCGGATCGACGCGCCGTTCGTCTTCGCGGAGCAGCGCACCCGCCAGGAGCTGCGCCACCCGATCGAGGCCCGCAGCGTCGCCCTCGACGATCGCGTCGGCCCGGCTGTCGCGGCGGTACGAAGTGAGGCGGTCGTGAAGGACGCCCCCGGCGATCTCGAGGCGGCTGGTCCCTTCTTCGGTGCGGAAGATGCCCTTGAAGCGCGCGATCGGCGCTGCGCCCTTGGCGAGCTCGGAGAGCGCGTCGCGCAGCCGCCCACCCGAGAACACGGTGTCCGGCCCCCACTGCCAGGAGCGCGCGGCGTGGCCCGCGGTGGAGTCCCCGTGGTCGTGGTCGTGGTCGTGGTCGTGGTCGTGGTCGTGGTGGTGATGGTCGTGGTCGTGCGCGCGTACCTGGGCGGGGGCGCGGCTGCCCTCACCGGTCGGCCACTCGAGCTGTGCGGGTTCGAGCTGTCCGTGCTCGGTCTCGAGGAGCGCGAGCGGTGCGGGCCAGAGGCCTTCGGCGTGGTCGCGGAAGCGCGCGCGCGCCTCGTCGCTGGCGAGATCGCAGCGGTTCGCGACGAGGATGTCGGCGGCCTGGATCTGCTCGCGCAGGAGCTTCCGACTCTCGTCGTCGCCTTCGCGCTCGGCGCGGTCCCAGGCCTCGGGATCGACCAGGACCACGACGGGCAACAGCTCCAGGCGATCGGCGTGTTCACAGCGCCGCACCGTGTCGATCAGATCCTGGGGGCGAGCGAGTCCGGTGGGCTCGATCACGAGGCGATCCGGGTTCCCCTCGAGTACGGCGCCGAGCGCGTCGACGAATCCCTCGGGCGCGGTGCAGCACACGCAGCCGCCCGGGATGTTGGTGATCCGGAAGGGCTCGCCCTCGGCGAGGGTGGCCTCGTCCAGGCTGGCCTCGCCGAAGTCGTTCACGATCACGGCGACGTTCTCGTCGCGGCGCGCATCGAGCTGCGCCCGAATTGCCGTCGTCTTGCCGGTTCCGAGGAACCCGGAGACCAGCTGGGTGGGGACCTTCGCCAACGCGCCTAGCCCCGTCGCTTCCGGACGGCTTCGGCGAGCTCGGTGAAGAGCGGCTCGGTGCGCTCCCAGCTCATGCACTTGTCGGTGATGCTCTGGCCGTAGACGAGCGGGCCGTCGGCCTTCTCGTGGTTCTGGTTGCCGTCGACGAGGAAGCTCTCGAGCATGACACCCACGATCGACTGGCCGCCGTCGGCGAGCTGACCCGCGACGTCGCTGACCACGGCGGGCTGCTTCGTGTGGTCCTTGCCGCTGTTCGCGTGGCTGCAATCGACCATCACCTTGCCGGGCAGGCCGGCGCCTTCGAGGGCGGCGACCACCTGAGCGACGTCGTCCGCCGCGAAATTCGTACCCGTGCTGCCGCCGCGCAGGATGATGTGACCCTCCGGGTTGCCCTTCGTCGCGACGATGGCGGCGCTGCCCTGCTTCGTGACCGACAGGAAGTGGTGCGGGTTCTGGGCCGAGCGGATCGCGTCGATCGCCACCTGCACGCCGCCGCCGGTGCCGTTCTTGAATCCGACGGGCATCGACAGGCCGGACGAGAGCTCGCGGTGCACCTGGCTCTCGGAGGTGCGGGCGCCGATCGCTCCCCAGGAGATCAGGTCTGCGATGAACTGCGGCGTGATCGGGTCGAGGAACTCGGTGCCGGTGGGCAGCCCGAGACCGAGGACGTCGAGCAGGAAGCGCCGGGCGCGACGCAGGCCCTCGTTGATGGCGAAGCTGCCGTCGAGGGTCGGGTCGTTGATCAGGCCCTTCCAGCCGATCGTGGTGCGCGGCTTCTCGAAATAGACCCGCATCACCAACAAGAGCTCGTCCTTGAACGCGCTCTGGACGGTCGCCAGCTTCTGGGCGTACTCGAGGGCGGCCTCCGGGTCGTGGACCGAGCAGGGACCCACGACGACCATCAGGCGATCACTCTCGCCGGAGAGCACGTGGCCGATTTCGGCGCGGCTGCGCCAGACGAGGGCGGAGATCTCCTCGCTCGCGGGGAGCTCCTCCATCAGGATCGCGGGGGGCAGCAGGGGGCGCAGCTCTTGGATGCGCAGGTCGTCGGTTTGATGAGACATGTCGGGGGCTTTCCAGGCGCGAGGCCTTTCATGGGACGAAGGCCCGCCCGCGTCGCGGGTGGGCCCGGCCGCCCAATTTACCTCAAACGCCGGTTGACGGCTGGGCTCGGCCGCCCTGATCCGGGGCCGCGGGGCGAGCGGCTCAAGCGAAACTGGGCGCCCGCCGAAGGCCGAGGCACCATCCCGGCCCGGGGTGTGGGGGGAAAGTGGTGACCGATCGGGTTCCTTCGAGTGGTTCTTGCCGACGCTGCCAGCGCGCGCTGGGGCTCGCCTCGGTGAAGCGCGATGGCGCCTGGTACTGCTGTGTCGAGAGCGCCGAGGGGCGCACCTGCCTCGCCGACGATCGGGTCTCCGAGGCGCTCGAGGCGCGTCTCGCGCCGGTGCCCCGGCGCCACTTCGCGCCCCGCTTTCCGAAGGAGCTGCGACGCGAGAGCCGGAAGTTGCGCTAGCGATAGTCGTGGGAGGCGGGCAGGCCTTCGCGCGGAATCAGCGGGCGCAATTCGCGGACCTGCACGTGGATCACCCCCTCGACGTTCTGGATCGGTCCCGCGATCTCGACCACGGCAGCGGAATGGAGAGCGCTGCGGAAGCGCTCGAAGTAGCGGGGTGTGAGCACGGCGTTCGAGGTGCCCGTCTCGTCCTCGAGGGTGAGGAAGCAGAAGCCCTTCGCCGTGCCCGGGCGCTGGCGCACGATGGCGTGGCCCGCGGTCCGCACGAAGCGACCGTCGGGGATCTCGCGTAGAGCGTCGGCCCGCACGACCCCGCGCCGGTCGAGCTCGGGACGCAAATGGGCGAGCAGGTGATCGCCGGTCGTGATGCCGCTGCGGGCGTAGTCGGCCAGGGTCTCTTCGAGGGGGCTCATGTCGGGCAGGGGAGAGTCACTCGGGGCGGGATCGATGCGCGCCAGCAGCGGCTCGCGCGCCAACCCCGAGACCTGCCAGAGGGCCGAGCGACGGGTCGGGGAGCGGGGGTCGATGCTCGCCAGGGCACCGAGCTCCGCCAGCGTCGCGAGTTCGGCGCGGCTGGGCTCCACCCGCGCCGAGAAGTCGGCGAGGCTCGCGAAGGGACGCGCGGCCCGGGTGGTCTCCAGCCGCTCGGCCGTGGCCTCCTGCAAGCCCGAGACGCTGCGCAAGCCGAGTCGCACCCGTTCGGCGGTCTCGGGGCCCGGGTCGACGCGGGCCAGCCAGCGGGAATGGGCCACGTCGAGCGGCAACACCGTCACGCCGTGCCGTTGGGCGTCCTTCACCAGGGTGGCCGCCGAGTAGAAGCCCATCGGCTGCGCGTTGAGCAACCCGGCCAGGAACGCCGCCGGGTGGTGACACTTGAGGTAGGACGACGCGTAGGCGATCAGCGCGAAGGAAGCCGCATGGGACTCGGGGAATCCGTAGAGCGCGAACGACGTGATGCCGCGGATGATCTCTTCCCGTGCGGCTTCGTCGAAGCCGCGCTCGGTCATGCCCGCGATCAGCCGGGCCTCGATGCGTTCCATCTTCTCGACCGAGCGCTTGAAGCCCATCGCGCGCCGTAGCTCTTCCGCTTCTCCGCCGCTGAAGCCCGCCGCGACCATGGCGATCCGCAAGAGCTGTTCCTGGAAGAGCGGGACGCCCAGGGTGCGTTCGAGGATCGGCTCGAGCGACGGATGGGCGTAGACCACCGGCTCACGGCCCGCGCGTCGGTTGAGATAGGGGTGGACCATCTTGCCGGTGATCGGGCCAGGGCGAATGATCGCCACCTCCACCACGAGGTCGTAGAAGCGCTCCGGCTTCATGCGCGGCAGCGTGGCCATCTGGGCGCGGCTCTCGATCTGGAAGGTGCCGACGGTGTCGGCGCGCTGGATCATGGCGTAGGTGGCGGGATCGTCCGGAGGCAGCTTCGCGAGGTCGACGTGAATGCCTTGATGGCATTCGAGCTGGACCAGACTGTCCTCCAGGGCCTGGAGCATGCCGAGGCCGAGCAGGTCGATCTTGATGATGCCGAGGTCGGCGCAGTCCTCCTTGTCCCACTGGACGACGCGGCGGTCGACCATGCGCGCGGGTTCGATCGGCACGACGGCATCGAGGCGCCCCGCGGCGATCACGATACCCCCCGAGTGCTGTCCCAGATGGCGCGGCAGGCCGCGCACCTGACCCACGAGCTCGAGGAGCAGCGCGATGCGCGGGGACTCCGGGTCGACACCCGCTGCGCGCAGGGCCCCCTCGGCGGTCTGGGGGTCGTCCGGGTGCTCGACGCTCGAGAGCAGCTTCGAGAGACGGTCGATCGCATCGTCCCCCAGCCCCAGCACCTTGCCCATCTCGCGCACCGCCATGCGTGTGCGGTAGGTGATCACCACTGCCGTCATCGCCGCGCCGTGGCTGCCGTACTTGTCGAAGACGTACTGGATGACCTTCTCGCGCTGGTCGCCCGAGGGCAGGTCGATGTCGATGTCGGGCCATTCGCCGCGCTCCTCCGACAGGAAACGCTCGAAGAGCAGGCCCATCGCGACCGGGTCGACGGCGGTGATGCCCAGCGCGTAACACACGGCGCTGTTGGCCGCCGAGCCGCGTCCCTGGGCGAGCATCGGCGCTTCTCGCGCGAAGCGCGCGATGTCGTGCACGATCAGGAAGTAGCCCGCGAGGTCGAGTCGCTCGATGATCGCCAGCTCGTGTTCGATCTGGCGCCGGGCGCGCTCGGGGAGCGGGTGGCCATAGCGTTCGCGGGCCCCGTACTCGGTGAGGATCCGCAGGAACGAACTCTGGGTTTCGCCGGGCGGGATCGGGAACTCGGGAAACCGATAGCCGAGGTTGGCGAGGCCGAACTCACAGCGCTCGGCGATGTCGCGGGAGGCGCGGACCCACTCGGGGCGATCGGCGAAGCGCTCCACCATCGCCTCGCGGGTGTGGAGATGCTGCTCGGCATTGGGCGCGAGCTTGCGACCGGCCTGGTCGAGGCGCGTCTTCCAACGCAGACAGGTGAGGGCGTCGGTCAGCCAGCGGCCCGCCGGCGTGGCGTGGCGAACGTCGCCGGTGGCGACGATCGGGACACCGAGCGTGGCGGCGAGGTCGGTGGCTCGGCGGTTCGTGCGCTCTTGTTCGCGACAACCGTGTCGGGAGACGTCGACCCAGGTGCGCCCGGGGAAGAGGGCTCGCACGCGATCGAGCGGAGCCCCTGCGAGCTCCGCGTCGCCGCGCACGAGCACGCACAGGTCCGCAGCGAACTCCTCGCACTCGTCCCAGCTCGCGAGCGCGAAACCCTTCTCACCGCGGGCGTGCGCCGCGGTGATCAGTTGGGAGAGGTTCCGGTAGCCGCGCGGCGACTCGACGAGGAAGCGCAGCGCCGTGGAGGGGAGGGTGGTCAGGTCGCGGGGATGCGCGGCCTCGGAGGGTGGCAGGGACGCCACGCGCAGCTCCGCGCCGACGATCGCGCGCACCCCGGCTTCGCAGGCGGCCTGGTGGAAGCGTGGGATGCCGTAGAGCCCGTCCCGATCGCCGAGCGCGAGGGCTTCGTGCCCCTGGTCGGCCGCCGCGAGGGCAAGGTCTTCGGGGTTGGAGGCCGCCTCCAGGAACGAGAAGGCGCTGCGGCAGCGGAGTTCGACGTAATCGCACGCCTGGGGATGGGGGGACACGGGACGTCGATTTTCGTCTTGTTTTCGCTTTTCGTCAATTCGGAAGCGCGGAATTCGGCGGTCGCTGGCGAAGATCCGGCCCAGTCTGGCGTCGAATCCCCGATCCGCGATGAGGACGGGCTGCGGATCGTCCCGGCCTGGAGGGGCCCGGGACCTTCGAAGGAGACGCCATCGATGCGTACGACCTCCGCTTCACTCGCCCTCGTGTGTGTCCTCATCGCCAGCGGTCCGACCGCGGCCGAGGGCTTCTTCGACCTCTACGCCGGCGGTGCGTTCACCCAGGACGACCGCGAGACCCTGCAGCTCCCCGGGTTCCTCCCGCGCGCCCGGCTCGAGTTCCGAGACTCCCCGGTCTTCGGAGCGCGCATGGGCGTCTGGGGCGAAGGGCGGCTGCCCTTCCTCGGGGCGGCCATCGACGTCTCCGGGTTTCGGCCCGATGGCCAGGATCGCTTCGGGCCCGCCGAGCTCTACGTCGTGCCCGCGTCATTCCTGTTGATGGGACGCGTGCCGCTCTTGCGCAGCGACGCCTTTCCGATGGGACAAATCCAACCCTACGCCGCCGTCGGCCCGTCGCTGGTCGTGTCCCACCTCGAGATCCCGTACCCGGGGTCGAACTTCAAGGACCTCGACGCCGATCTCGGACTCGACGTGCGCGGTGGACTCTCGTTCCTGCTCGATCATCGCATCGGCGTGTTCGCCGAGTACCGACTGACCCACTTCGAACCCGACTACAGCGATCGCGTGCTCGGCGTGCGCGCGAAGGTGTCGCCGGAGCTCACGACCCACTTCATTCAGACGGGCCTGCGCTTCCAGTTCTATCCGTACCACTAGCCCTTTGGGCTAGCGCTGGGCGGCCAGTGCCTCGGCCTCCTCGAGGAGTTCTTCGAGGAGGGTGAGGCCGCCGTTCCAGAACGACGGGTCGGCGATGTCGAGGTTCATCTGCGCGAGCAGCGCTTCCGGCGTGTCCGATCCGCCGGCAGCGAGCAGGGCTTCGTAGCGCGGCACGAAGCCGGCGCCTTCCTCGTCGTAGCGCCGGAGGAGCGCCAGGACCAGCAGCTCGCCGAAAGCGTACGCGTAGCAATAGAACGGCGAGTGCACGAAGTGGGGGATGTAGAGCCACCACCACGCGTAGTCGTCCGAGAGCTCGACCGAATCTCCGAACATCGGACGGTTGGCTTCCATCCACAGCGCGTTGATGCGCTCGAGGGCGAGCTCACCTTCTTCGCGGCGCGCCGCGTGGAGTGCCTGCTCGAAGCGCGTCATCGCGACCTGGCGGAACACGGTGGCGAAGGCGTCCTCGAGCTTGCCGCACAGCAGCGCCAGCCGGACGTCGGGGTCGTTCTCTTCGCGCATCAGGCGGCGGAACACGAGCATCTCGCCGAAGACGCTGGCGGTCTCCGCGGTGGTCAGCGGCGTGTCCTGCTCGAAGAGTCCCTGGCGTGCGGCCAGGCTCTGGTGGACGCCGTGTCCGAGTTCGTGGGCCAGCGTCATCACGTCGCGCAGGTTGCCCGTGTAGTTGAGCAGCACGTAGGGGTGGACCGAAGGCACCGTCGACGCCGAGAAGGCGCCGCCGCGTTTTCCGGGCCGCAGCTCGGCGTCGATCCAGGACTCGGTGAAGAAGCGCTCGGCGGTATCGGCCATCGCCGGTGAGAAATCGCGGTAGGCGTCGAGCACCAGCGCTCGCGCATCCTCGAAGCTTCGCTCGGAGGACGCTTCGGCGAGTGGCGCGTAGCGGTCGTAGTCCGCCAGCGTGTCGAGCCCCAGCAGCTTCGCCTTGAGTTGGTAGTAGCGGGCCACCAGGTCGTAGCGGCCGACGCAGGCGTCGAGCAGGGCGTGCACGCTCTCGGGCGCGGCTTCGTTCGACAGGTTCCGTGCGGACATGGCGTCCGGATAGCCGCGTCGCCGGTCGTCCTGGGCCTTGTCCTGGACGAGGGTGTTGAAGATGAAACCGAGGACGCGCGCGTTGTCGCGCAGACCGCTCGTGAGCCCCGCGGCGGCGGCGCGTCGCGTCGCCCGCTTCGGGTCGTAGAGCAGCGAGAGGGTCTCCTCTTCCGAGAGCTGTCGGGTCTCGCCGTCTATCTCCACCTCGAACTGGAGATCGGCGAGGATCTCGTCGAAGAGCCGCGAGAATGCCTGGCTCCCGGTGTTCGAGGCCTCTCCGAGGACCCGCTCTTCGGGTTCGCTCAGCACGTAGTCGCTGTAGCGCCGCAGCGATGCGAGGTGGTGGCGACGGGCGGCCAGCGCCGGGTCGGCAAGGCGCTCGGCCACGAGATCGGCGTCGGCGGCCAACCACTCGAGCTGGAAGAAGAGCAGCTCGTTCTGGATCTCGGTGCCGCGCTCCTGCACGTGCTGGAGCAGTGCGCCGTGGGCGGGGGTCGTCGTGTCTCCGGCGAACGCGAGCCCGGCGAAGGCGCCGGCACGGGCGACGGGCTCTTGCAGCTGCTCGAGGGCGTCGAGCGCCTCCACGAGTTCGGCGGCCGAGAGCTGCGCGACGCGTCCGCGGTAGCGTTCGGCGAAGCCGCGGGCGGCCCCGAGCGCGGTTTCGAGATCGGCTTCGATGCGCGGATCGTCGACCGCGGCGTAGAGATCGGCGAGGTCCCAGCGGACGCCGGCCGCCGGTCCTCCCGCATTCTGGGCTGCGTCCGCTACCGAGCTCATGTCACCTCCTGGGTCGGCCCACCGGGCCCGCGGCGCCGGAGCATAGCGGCGTGCGCCCGTTCGAGCGTGGGCGAACCCGGCGCGACGCGGGTGTGCCATTCTGCGGACATGGACCGCGAACGCGTCGTGCTCCACGCCGATATGGATGCCTTCTACGCATCCGTCGAGCAGCGCGACCACCCGGAGTTGCGCGGTCGTCCGGTCGCCGTCGGAGGGGACGGCAACCGGGGCGTCGTCTCCGCGGCGAGCTACGAAGCGCGTCGCTACGGCGTTCATTCGGCGATGCCGAGTGTGGAGGCGAAGCGGCGCTGTCCGGACCTCGTGTTCGTGCGCGGCTCGATGGGACGCTACGCCGCCGAGTCGAAGCGGATCTTCGAGATCTTCCGGCGCTTCACGCCCGTCGTGCAGGGGCTCTCCCTGGACGAGGCATTCCTCGACCTCACCGGCACCGAGCGCCTGTGGGGGCCGGCGCGCGCGGTCGGAGAGGCGCTGCGTCAGGCGGTGCGCGAGGAGACCGACCTACCCGTATCGGTGGGGATCGCGCCGGTGAAGATGGTCGCGAAGATCGCCAGCGATCTCGCGAAGCCCGACGGTTTGCTGGAAGTGGAGCGAGGGGGCGTCGCCGCCTTCCTCGAGCCCCTGCCCGTCCGTCGCATCTGGGGCGTGGGGCCGGTCGCCGAGCAACGCCTGGTGACGGCGGGCTTTCGCACGATTGGCGATCTCGTGCGCGCGGACCCGACAAGGCTCGAAGCCCAGCTAGGGGACTGGGGGCTGGCCCTCTCGCGCCTCGGTCGCGGTCGCGATCTCTCCGAGGTCGAGCCCTACCGCGACGCCGTGTCCTACAGCGAGGAGAACACCTTCGGTGACGACGTCTCGGACCGGTCGGTGCTCGAGGCCGCGCTGATCACCCACGCCGAGTCGGTGGCGCGCCGTCTGCGCCGAGACCGGCTGCGCGCGCGCACCGTCGTGCTCAAGCTGAAGCTCGCGCGGCGCGTCTCCGCCGGGCCGCGCGGTTACCCGTTGCTCACCCGCCGTGCCACGCTGGCCGAACCCAGCGACGATGGGGCCTGCCTGTCCGAGACGGCGACGCGCCTCTTGTCGCGCGCCGCACTCGAGGAGCCCGTGCGTCTGTTGGGCGTGGGCGCAACGAATCTGGTGAGCGCGGACACGGGACAGCTCGCGCTCTTCGCGTCGCCGCGCAAAGAGCAGCGCGACCGGTTGAACCGCGCGCTCGACGCGATCCAGGATCGCTTCGGCAGTGGCGCGGTGGTGCGGGGAGACGCCCGACACGCCTCACGCGCGGGACTCTCGCACCAGCAGAAGCGGGGAGCGGACCCGAGCGACTAGGCCGCCTGCTTTTCCCAGCGGTAGACGCGCATCGGCGGGACGTTGCGTAGCTCCCGCTTGATTGCAGCCCGGCCGAACACCTCGCGGCCCAGGGCGTGGACCCGGTCGCGCACCTGGTAGGCGACGAAGGCGCCATCGGGAGCGAGCGCGTCGTGCACGGAGCGCAGGATGTCGCGGCCCAGGGGACGCGTCATGGTCGAGAAGGGAATGCCGGAGACGACGACGTCCGGGGCGGGAAGCTCGAGCTTCTCGAGGATGCCGCGGATGTCGGTGGCGCTGCCTTCGTGCGCGATCAAGCGCTTGTCGGGCCAGCGAGAGAGCACTTCCACGAAGCCCGGGTTGATCTCGATGGCGAGCAGGCGCGCTTCGGGTCCCATGGCGCGCAGCAGGGCGCGGGTGGTTCCGCCGGTGCCGGGACCGAGCTCGACGAGCAGCTTCGCGCTGTCGGCACGCACGGCTTCCGTGATCTTCCGCTCCAGGAACCGCGAACTCGGAATGATGGAGCCCACTTCCATGGGGCGTTGGAGGAAGCCTCGAAAGAAGGCGAGGCGGTCATCGGGCTGGGGGCGGAGCGGGCTATCCGGCAAAGGGGGGTCCTCCGAAATGGGGCCATCGTCACGTAGGACGCGAGGCGACGAGTGTATAGCCAAAGCTGGGACGGCCAGTCAGCCGAGCCGCTTCAGTCGTAGACGGCGTCGATCTGCCACGCGCGTTCCCGGTGGTCGAAGCGCAGGCGCACGACCCAGCCGTCTTCGGTCTCGACGTCGTAGCTGTCGAAGGCGAAACGTCCTTCGGGGGACCACCAGCCGCCCGTGGTACGCCAGGGGCCCGCGCATCGCACGACACGCCCGTTGGCGATGCTGCTGCGGATGCGGACGGGGGTGTCGGCCTGTAGCTGCACCTGCACCCGGAGGGGTGGGCGGAAAGCCCGTAGGGCCAGACCCCCAGTGAACGCGCCAGCGCTCTTCTCGTCGCTTTGCGCCTTAGGGGGTGCGAATTCCTCGAGCGCGTAGCGATCGGGGTGGTGGGTGTCCGAGGCAACGGGGCGTCCGACCCGGGCTTCTCCACACAGGCTCTGCAGGGCCGCGAGGGTTTCGCCCAGCACGGCGGGAGCGGGACCCGCAGGCCGAAACAGATCGAGCTGATCCCGGCACAGGGGAAGCCCGCGCGCTTCGAGGGAGACGGACGCGACGGGTGCCGTGGGAGGGCGTGATTCGAGGCTCTGATGCACGAGCCGCATCAGGACCCGCAGATCCTGGGTGGGGGCCGCGACACCGATCTGGCGGACGTCGCGACCCTGATCCTCGAACACGAGCTCGAGTTGCCAATCGCCGCAGCCGAGATGGCGCGCATCCAGGCGTTCGATCAAACGGGACAGCAATCCCTGCAGGACGAAGAGCAGGGGTTCGAGTCGTCCGGCGGGGTATTCGAGATCGAGCGCTTCGCGCAGTGCGGTCTCGTGCGCTTCGGGCAGGGGAGGGTCGGTGGCCTTCCCCTGGGCCTCGGCGATCAGGCGCAAGACAGGCGCGCCGATTCGCGTGGCGAGTCCGCGTCGAGGCAGTCGTAGCAGGTCGCGGATCCGACGTACTCCGAACTGTGTCAACGTTTCGGCGACGGCGTCTTCGGGGTCGAGCAGGTCGATGGGGAGCGGCGCCAGGAAACTCGTTTCCTGCGCTTCGACCAGACACAGCACGCGCTCGGCCGGCTCCTCGGAGGACGAAGAGGCGGTCGGCAGCGAGAGCTGACGCGCGGCGAGCAGCGCGACGGTGCGCGACGAAGCCACGGTCACGTCGGCGGCCAGGCCGAGCCTGCGCGCGGCCGCGGCGAGGGCCGTCGCGAAACCGCGTTCGCTGCGGAACAGGGATCCGGTCCCCGAGGCATCGACGAAGACGACGGCCTCTTCCGAGAAGAATCCACTGCCGCGCGGGACGAGTTCGGCGCGGGGAGCGCAGGCGAACGCGGCGTCGAGCAAGGCTTCGCGTGTGGCCTGGTCGAGAGCCGGAGAGGCCACGCGCAGCTCGAGCGAAGCGCACACGCTCCGGGCGTGGGCCACGCTCATGCCACGTCGCACGCCTTCCTGCGCAGCGGCGCGAGATACCGAGATGAGCTCGGCGCGCGGTTGGGTTCCCGTCGCCACGGCGAAGCGTGGCTCGATGCGCTCGGGGTGGGCCCGTTGCTCGGCGGCCAGCGGAAGGTCGGCGACGCGCAAGCAAGCGATGCGCATGTTCAGGTGCCGCGGGTCGAGGAGACCGAGAGCAGGACACGGGCGGGACGCGCGGGTGGCCCTCGACGCTGGCGAGACGCCACGGCTTCGATCTCGAGCCCCTCGAAGAGTGGGCGCGCACCACCGAAGCGGGTGCTCGTGGGCTGCAGGGTAAGGGCGAAGTCGGCGAAGCGTCCTGCGATGCGTTGCTGCGAGAGCACCAGGAGTGCCGAGCCGCTCGCCGAAGCGGCGCGGGTGAGGCGCTGCCAGGTGGCGGTGGGTTGCTGTTGCCAGAGGTGGGCGGACTCTCGTTGGGTGTGGGTGGCATCGAGCACCACGAGCGCGAAGCCGCGCGCGCGGAGCAGGCGCTCGCAGCAGCGCAGGGCTTCGCGAGGGCCCGGAGGACGCGCCCACAGCACGCGCTCGAGTTGCACCCCCAGAGCGTCGGCGGAGGCGGGGTGAAAGGCGTCGCCGGGATCGACGAGCCCGACGAGTTCGCCCGCCCGGGTCGCGCGGGCCAAGAGCGCCCAGGCCAGCGACGTGCGTCCCGACGACGGGGGACCACTGAGTTCCGCCAGGGAGCCCGGCGCGAGGCCATTGCCGAGCAGGGCGTCGAAGGCGGGAATTCCCGTGGTGAGAGCGTCGCTCTCGGGCTGGGCCGGAGAGATGTGGCGCGATCCTCGCTCGAGAGCGGGACCGAGATCTCGCAGCAGACGGGCCAGGCCCGGACGTGCCGGGGCGAGCCCCGCGCGGTGTTGCGCCGGAGCCGAGGGGGACATCGGGGATGCTTATTTTCGTCTTGTTTTCGCCTTTCGGCAAGCAGAAATCCGTCGCCGCACGTCGATTTCGCGGGCGCGAAGCGCGGTCTGGCTCTGCGCTAGGAGCGGGCCTTGATGCGAACCCGGCGCCCCTCGACGGTGAGCCGCCCCTCGGCGAACAACTGCACGGCCTCGGGGACCAGCGCGCGCTCGACGGCCTGGACCTTCGCCGCCAGCGAATCCGCCGTGTCCTCCTCGCCCACTTCGACCGCCCGCTGCAGGATGATCGGCCCCCGGTCGTAGGCGTCGTCGGCGAAATGCACGGTGGCGCCGGACACCTTCACGCCGGCTTCGATCACCGCCTCGTGGACGTGATGGCCGTAGAAGCCCTTGCCCGAGAAGGCCGGGATCAGGGCCGGGTGGACGTTGATGACCCGGCCCGCGAACCGCTCGCGCAGCTCGAAGGGCGATAGGAAGCCCAGCAGCAGGACCAGGTCGACCTCGTACTCGGCCAGCACCGCGTGCAGGGCGTCGTTGAAGCGCGCCACGTCCGTGTGGTCTCGGCGGGGGACCGCCCGAGCCGGCACGCCGCGACGCTCGGCCCGCGCCAACCCCCCGGCGCTGGCCTTCGACGCGATCACCACCTCGACGCGCGCCGGCAGACCGGCGTCGACGTGCTCGAAGAGATTCTCGAGGCTGGTTCCCTCCCCCGAGAGGAGCACGGCCACACGCAGCGATTCCATGGCGCGATGGTACCGCCTCGACAGCGGTCCTGGGCGCCGCTACCCCTCCCGCTGCCGCGTACGCGGCGACCGGCCGTACGCCGGTCGCGCCGCGCGCCGGGTGTCCGACGGCCGATCTCACCGACACGACTGCCGGTCCGGCCGCGCCGAATCACGCTCCGTCTGCCGCCACCGCCGTGCCCGTCGTCGCAGGCGGCCCGACCACTCCACAGAAGGGACTCTCGTGTCGATTCTCGTCTCCGGCTCTCTGGCTCTCGATCACATCATGGTGTTTCCCGACCGTTTCGCGAGCCACATCCTGCCCGATCAGGTGCATGCGCTGAACGTGTCGTTCAACATCACCAGCCTCGAGACCCACTACGGCGGCGTCGCCGGGAACATCGCGTTTCATCTCCGGCAGTTGGGCTCGGACCCGCTGGTACTGGCGACGGTGGGCTCCGACTTCGGTCCCTACGCGGCCTGGCTCGATCAACACGGCGTGCGCCGCGACGCGGTCGCGGTGCTGGACGACGTGCGCACTGCCCAGGGCTTCGTGACGACGGACCGCGAGGATTGCCAGATCTGGGCGTTCTACGAAGGGGCGATGGCGCGGGCGCACGAGGCGCGCGTCGAAGACGTCAAGGAACCCGTCGAGCTCGCCATCGTGTCGGCGAACGGCAAGCAGGCGATGCTCGAACACGCCCGCGCGTTAAAGGCGCAGGGCGTTCCGACCTACATCGACCCGAGTCACGGCCTGCCGATCCTCTCGGCCGAAGAGCTGCTCGAGCTGATCGATGGCGCTGCCGGCTACTTCGTGAACGACTACGAATGGAAGCTCACCCTCGAGCAGACCGGCCGCTCCGAGGCGGAGATCCAGGCGCGGTGCGAGAGCGTCATCATCACGAAGGGGTCCGAGGGGTCCGAGATCCGCACCGGGGACGAGACGCTACAGTTCGAGCCGGTGAAGGCGCGGAAGGTGGTCGACCCGACCGGCTGCGGCGACGCCTACCGCGCCGGTTTCCTGCACGCGCTGGCCGCGGGCAAGTCACTCGACGTCGCCGGTCGTCTCGGCGGCCTGCTCGGTTCGTGGCAGGTCGAGGAAGAAGGCGCCCAGGCGCTGCAGTACGACGCGGCCGTTGCGGCCGAGCGCTACCGCGAAGCCTTCGGGCGCGACCTCTAGTCCGAGGGCCGGGTGCAACGCGACTGCGACGCGGTCGTGATCGGCGGAGGCGTGGTCGGTGCCGCGGTCGCTGCCGGTCTCGCACGTCGCGGTCTCGCGGTAATGGGTTTCGAGCGCCGCGAGGCCTTCGCACTCGAGACCTCGTCCCGCAACAGCGAAGTCATCCACGCGGGCATCTACTACCCGCCCGGATCGTGGAAGGCCCGGCTCTGTGTGTCGGGGCGCGAAGCGTTGTACGCGTTCTGCGCCGAGCGTCGTGTGCCGCATCGAAAGCTCGGCAAGTGGATCGTCGCGACCCACGCCGACGAGCATGCCGTGCTGGAGGACCTGCGCGCGCGCGGGACCGAGAACGGCGTCCCCGGTCTGCGCTTCCTTGGGGAGGCGGAGCGTCGTGCCGAGCCGTCCCTCGCATGTATCGCAGCGCTGGAATCTCCGGAGACCGGAATCGTCGACAGCCACGCCCTGTGTGCGGCGCTCGTGGCGGAGAGCGAGTCCCTGGGGACGGTGTGGCTGCTCGAACGGGAGGTGCGCGGCATCGAACGCGTCTCGGCGGGGTACCGCCTCGAGGTGCATTCGGAGGCCCACGGTACCGAGCGCGTCTCGGCAGCCTGCGTCGTCAACGCCGCGGGACTCTTCAGCGATCGCGTGGCGGCGCTGGCTGGAATCGATCTCGATGCCGCGGGCTATCGCCTGTATTGGTGTAAGGGGGACTACTTCGCGCTCGCGCGACGCGATGCGCTCGTCGTGTCGCGGCTGCTGTATCCCGTCCCCACCGGCGCCGGGCTCGGTGTCCACGTCACCCTCGACCTGGCCGGCGGCGTTCGCTTCGGTCCCGACGCCCACTATGTGGACACGCTCGACTACGGCGTCGACGCGTCTCGAGCGGGCGCCTTCGGTGGAGCGCTGCGGCGCTACCTCCCGGCGTTGGAGGATGCGTGGCTCGTGCCCGCTTTCGCGGGCCTCCGACCCAAGCTGTCCGGCCCGGGCGAGGGCGTTCGCGATTTCGTTCTCGCGGAAGAGTCGGCGCGCGGTTTGCCCGGGTTCGTCAATCTGATCGGCATCGAGTCACCGGGCCTCACGGCATCCCTGGCGATCGCCGACGCGGTCACGGAGATGGTCAGGAGCGTCTGACTCTCGTTGCCGGTGGGTTGCGTGACGCGTCGCATTGGGCGCGTGCCTTGCGAGACGCTTGCTCTCGAGCTGCGCCGCGTCGTAACGTGGAAGGGCGACGGGGCCACTGACTAGGCGGAACATGCGGATCGCTCCCCCCCAACCTCTGGCGCGAAATGCGCCGGCGAGGCGCCATGGGCGTCGGGCAGCCGCGTGCGTGATCGGTGCCCTGACGGCACTCGGGATGTGGCTTGCGCCTGCCGGGGTCCGCGCGCTGCCGGTGGACCTCGAGGACCCGCGCCCGCGCGCGATCGAAGTGCGCTTCGAGAACTCGGCGGCCGACGCTCCGGGCCGGCTGCAGGCCAGCTGGGGGCCGCCGGTGAAGGCGTGGCTGTCGCCGGGCGCAGAGCCGGGGCAGGTCGAGATCCGCATCTCCGGTGCCGCGATGGAGGGTGTGCTCGCTGCGGAGGATCCGGTCCCCGGCAGCTTCGGCGAGTTTCGCTGGGTGATCGACGTCGTCAGCGGTGAAGTCGTGTCCGCGTTGCTCGAGGGAATCCTCGAACGCAGCACGGGGCTCGGCGCCTGGTCGCCGCGTGTCGAGGCGTCGATCGAGATCGATCTCGCGACCGGACGCGCCGCTGGCTACATGCCGATGGAAGAGCGCTGGGGGCACGCCCTGTATCCCCACTGCGACGGCAGTGAGCCGAATTGCACCCGGGTGGCCCCGCGCCCCTACGATCGGGCGAGTGGCTACGTGAACGCCGTGGGTTGGGTACGCGCCCGCAGCCTCGGCTGGATGGAGTTCACGAGCTACTGCCCGCTCGGCGAGGTGCGCTTCGACGAGGTCGCCGACCCGCCGCCGGCGGTGTCCAGCGGGCCCGCCCCCGGCACGCCCGCCCCCTGACCCGCGGCCCTGACCCGCGGGTTGGAGCGCTCAGGCCCCCCACCAGAACGCGGCGGTGGCGATGTTGTCGCCGGCGGCGTTCGTGCGGTGGGCGTCCATCGCACGTTCGAGCAGACACCGCGCGCCCTCCAGGCTGCGCAGCGCGTTCGGCGCGTGTTCGGCCGCGACGGCGCACTCCGCCGCGGCGCCCACCGGGTCGTGGACGCCGATCCCGGTCTCCGAGAGTCCGTCGGTCGCGAGCAGCAGCGCGCCGCCCGACACGTCCCGTTCCACGACCGCACGGATGCCCTTCGAGAGCGCATCGCGATCGAGGGTGGCGTCGCCGAGAAAGCGCAGGTCCGAGCGTGCCGGGAGGGGGCAGAGCTCGCGCGCCCGGTCGTCCTCGATCCGGAACAGGTGACTGTCCCCGACCGCGAGTCCGAGCAGCCAGCCTTCCTCGGGACGCGCGACGCAGAGTGACAAGGTCGTGCGCCCGATTGGCTGCGGGTCCGACGAGCGCAGCAGGTGCTGTTGCAGGTCGTCGACCACCTCGGGCGCCTCGTCCCACCAGCGCTCGGCCAGGGCGATGGCATTCGGTGCGGTCCAACGCTTCGCGTGCTCGGCCAGGAGGCGCTCCAGAACGCACGCGGCCCCCCCAGCGCCCCAGTGTCCATCGGCCACGGCGAGCATCACGGCGTGCTCGGTGCTCGCGAACGCGCAGGCGTCTTCGTTCGGGTCGCGGTGGTCGTAGGTCTTCGGCGCGCCACCCCGGGAGAGGGCGATCGCGACCGGTCCCTCGGACACCGATGCCACCGCATCGAGCAGCTCGTGCTCGCGTCCCAGCAAGAGTCCCGTGCGCATGCCTTCCACTCACCCCAGTCGACCGCCGCAGTATATTCGACGCACGGCGGCGCGCGCTGTGTCACCTTGTGCCGGCATGCACTCCGTGAACCGCTCGCGTCTTCGGGCCGTCGTTCTGGCGGTCTCGTTTTGTGCCTGTGCTTCCGTTCCCGACGCATTGCCCGATGAGGTCGCGTCTCACCTGGGCGCGTCCTGGTACCCACACCGCGCAGCCCAGCTCGGGATCGATGTCGACACCGCTCGGGCGCGCGACGCCGAGCTCTCGGAGAGCGTGCCGCCCCATGACCTGTGGGATGCTGCGTTGCGCGACGAGGCCCGCGCAGTCTGGCGCGACCAGTGCGCCCGCTGTCACGGTGCGCGCGGTCGCCTCGAAGGGGTCGCTCCGCTTCCCCCGGATCAGAAGCCTCCGCGGGACTGGAGCGGGTTCGGCGCGAAGTTCGGGCTGTTCCTGGCCGGTGACGACCTCCGCGCCACCTACTTTCGTCGCATCCAACGCGGTGGCGACCGCGAGGGCAATCCGACGATGATGCCGGCCTGGGCCGACTCGCTGTCGCGCGAGCAGACCTGGGCCCTGGTGTTCTTGCTCGAAGAGTTCTGACGGCTATCCGGCCGCAGGGCTCCGCTCGGGGTACACGATGCGCTCGGGGGGCTCGCGGATGTCCCACACGAGACCCACCGCGGCGAGGCCGCGCAGGACGTAGTAGGTGACGTCGATCTCCCACCAGCGGAACCCCTGACGGGCCGACGCGCAGAAGTGGTGGTGGTTGTTGTGCCAGCCCTCGCCGAGGGTGAGCAGCGCGAGCCAGAAGTTGTTGCGGCTGTCGTCGCGCGTCTCGTAGCGCCGGCTGCCCCACACGTGGGCCAGCGAGTTGATCGTGTAGGTGGCGTGCCAGAGCAGCACGGTCGACAACACGTAGCCCCAGATGAGCCCGGAGAAGCCTCCGATCGCGAAGCACAGGATGGCAAGGGCGAAGGGCGGGACGTGGTGGTTCCGGTTCAACCACACGAGCTCCGGGTAGCGCGCGAATTCTTCGATCCGGTCCAGGGGAGTGCCGTCCCACTGCCCTTCGAAGATCCAGCCCTGATGGGCGTGGTAGAGGCCGTCGCGAGGCGAGTGCAGGTCGCCCGGGCCGTCCGCGTTCTTGTGGTGGTCGCGGTGATGCCCGGCCCACCAAAGCGGCCCTTTCTGAGTGGCCGAGCAGGCGACCAGGGCCAACACGAACTGGAAGGCGCGGCTGGTGCGGTAGCTCTTGTGGGCGAAGTAGCGGTGGTAGCCGCCGGTGATGCCGAACAACCGCGCGTAGAAGGTCACGCCGAGGAGCGTCCATTCCAGGGGCCCCGAAGCGACGTAGAGCGCGAGGAGCGCTGCCGCGTGGAGACCCCAGTACACGATGACCGCCGGCCAATCCTGGCGGGTCCACCAACCCTCCGCTTCCGAGAGCGGTGTGGGAGCCTCGAGTTCCGGTCCAGCTGCAGATGCCACGGGTCCTCCTTGACGAGCGACCGAACCCTAGGGGCCGGTTCGGCGGGCTGCAGCGTGGGGGCTGTGAAACTTGCGTAAAACCCGACGTCTGGAGGCGTTTCCCGCGGGATCGCGCTGCCTTGCACGGAGCCCGTCGGGATCCGAGACTCCGCCTTTTCGCACCCGGGCCGGGTGCCGAGGAGCCCCGTGATTCCCGATCGTCCGCCCCAGAAGCCGACTGCACCGGAACGCCTGACCGCCGCAGAGCGCCGCGCTTGGCGCGAAGACGGCTTCTTCGTGCGCGAGCGCCTGTTCGGACCCGAAGAGCTGGACGAACTGCGTGGGGCCGCCGAGCGGTGCGTGAAGCTGGCCGAACAGGCCATGCAGCGTTCCGAGGACGTGTACGCGATCGACGGCAACGTCTACCACGAAGCCGGCGGCTCGACGGTGCAGCTCGAACACACGCCGGGCTCCAAGACGATCCGCGTGATCGAACCCTTCCATCACCTCGACGACACGATGAACCGGCTGATCGATGATCCGCGTCTCGTCGAACCGATGCGCGACCTGATCGGGGACGAGCGCGTCTGCCTCTACACCGACAAGCTGAACCTGAAGCGTCCGCGCGAGGGGTCGGGTTTCGGCTGGCACCAGGACTCGCCGTACTGGGCGCACTTTGCTCCCGAGCTGGATCGGCTGCCGAACGTGCTCGTCGCCCTCGATGACGCCGACGAGGAGAACGGCTGCTTTCGGGTGATTCGGGGCAGCCATCGGCGAGGGCTGCTGCCCGGACGGGAAGGAGAGGGGCGCCTTGGCCCGCTCTTCACCGACCCCACCGCCTTTGATCTCGAGGACCAGGTGCCCGCGGCGATGCCCGCCGGCAGCGCGATCTTCTTCAGTCCGCACACCGTGCACGGGTCCGAGTCCAACCGTTCCGATGCGCTCCGCCGCGCACTCGTGATCACCTACCAGCCGGGGAGTCCCGACGGCCGGCGAATGTTCAAGGTGGACCGCACCCGGTTTGCCGGCGAGCGCGAGCCGAGCTGAAGCGCGCCTCGGCGCGTTGCGACTACGGAGCCTGGTACGGCGGGTCGGCGACGGAGCGCATGAACGCGATCACGTCGATGATCTGGGCGTCGCTCAGGCTGCCGCCCCAGGCCGCCATCTGCGCCGACTTACCGGCGGCCTGGCCACCCTCCTTCACCACCGTGAACAGGTGATCGTCGGACAGGGCGTTCATGTACTCCCCGTCGCAGTGCTTCGCCGGCTTCGGGTCGAGGCTGGCCGAAAGGGGGCCGTCGCCGCAGCCGGTTTCCCCGTGGCAGGTGGCGCAATAGATCCGGTAGTGGGCCGCGCCCGCTCTTGCGTCGCCTCCTCCGAAGGACTCGGGCGCTGGTGCTTCCTCGGAGTCTGCGCAGGCCGCGGCGACGGTCGCGACCAGAACGCAGGAGGCTGCCCTCAGGAGGCGCATCGCTCCTGTCCGCGCAGGAACTCGGCGCGGAGTTCGTCGTAGGTCCGAGTCACCGGGAACTGGGGAAACTCGGCGATCACGTTGTCCGGGGGCCGGAACAGGATTCCTGCGTCGGCGGCCTGGAGCATCGACGTGTCGTTGTACGAATCGCCCGAGGCGATCACTTTGAAGTTGAGGCCGTGAAACGCCTCGACCGCGCACCGCTTCTGGTCTTGCTGCCGAAGCCGGTAGTCGGTGATCCGTCCGGTTCCGTCGACCACCAGGCGGTGGCAGAAGAGGGTGGGGTAGCCGAGCTGGGCCATCAGCGGTGCCGCGAACTCGTAGAAGGTGTCCGAGAGGATGACGACCTGGAAGCGCTCGCGAAGCCAGTCGACGAAGGCCGGTGCACCTTCGAGGGGAGACAGCTCACCGATCACGCGTTGGATGTCGGGCAGGCCCAGACCGTGCTCCTCGCAGATCTGGAGCCGCTTGCGCATCAGCACGTCGTAGTCGGGCTCGTCGCGCGTGGTGATGCGCAGGGCGTCGATGCCGGCGCGCTCGGCGACGTTGATCCAGATCTCGGGGATCAAGACCCCTTCCAGATCGAGGCAGGCGATGATCAAGGTGGATTCCCCCGCGACCGATGCGAACCGGGCATGGTCTAGCAGATTCGCCCGGTTGTCGGGCGGCTGCGAAGGCCTTTGGATACGATCCGTCGGGGGGAAAGAGGTGTCGCGAGCGAGCAATCTCGTCGCACCGGGTGGGTCGCGTACGTGACGCCGCTCGAGGCGCTCTGGCTGGGCATCATCCAAGGGCTCACCGAGTTCTTCCCGGTCTCGAGCTCGGGCCATCTCGTGATCGGTCAGGCCCTGTTGGGTCTCGAGGAGACCGGGGTCGTCTTCGAGGTGGCCGTGCACGTCGCCACCCTGGTGTCCGTGCTCGTCTTCTATCGGCGTCGCGTTGCCGGTCTCGTCGTCGATGCGCTGCGCGGCCGTCGCGAGGCGCTCGAGTACGGCGGAAAGTTGGCGGTCGCGACGTTGCCGGCGGTGATCCTGGTGCTCCTCGCCGGTGATTTCCTCGAGGCGCTCTTCGACCGCCCTGCCGTAGCGGGCATCGCGCTGCTCGTGACGGGCGGGATCCTGTGGACCACGCGCTGGACCTTGCCCCGCGCCGAGCACCCCGAACCCGGTTGGCTGTCGGCCTGGTGGATCGGCTGCGCCCAGGCCTTTGCGATCGTTCCCGGAATCTCGCGGAGCGGGTCGACCGTGGCGATGTCCCTCGGTCTGGGAATTCGCCCCGCGGCGGCCGCCGAGTTCTCGTTCTTGATGAGCGTGCCCGCCATCCTGGGCGCCGCCGTCACGAAGTTCGATGAGCTCACCCAGGTGGCCGCCGAGGCGGTATGGCCACTGGTGGTCGGGAGTGCGGCAGCCGGCGTCGCCGGCGTCGCCGCGATCTGGCTGTTCGTCGCGATGCTGCGCCGCCAGTCCTTCCACGTGTTCTCGTACTACACGTGGGTGGCGGGAGCGGCGTTCCTCGCTTGGCTGCACTGGGCCTGACGCGCGAGCGTAGTGCCCTGCGGCGGCCGAACGAAAACGGCGCCTCCACCGAGGTGGAGACGCCGCTATCGAGAGACTCTGGCCTTCGGCTCCGGCCAGCGAGCGCTAGGGCTCGAGGATCGGGTGCAGATTCTGCGCGGGTAGGGTCTCGCGCAGCTTCTTCAGGGCGCGTGCCTCGAGCTGACGCACGCGCTCGCGCGACAGACCGAGCGACTGACCGATCTGCTCGAGGGTGTGCTCTTCCTCGCCGCCCAGGCCGTAGCGCAGGCGCAGGATCAGCTGCTCCCGCGACGTCAGCGCACCGATCAGGTAGCCGACGCCCGAACGCATGCGCTCGCCGTCGAGACCGTTGTCCGGTGCAGACGACGTGGGATCCGCGACGAAGTCTTCGAGCCGCTTCTCGGTGCCGGCCACCGACGACTCGAGCGAGATCGCCTCGCGGCTGAGCACGTCGAGTGCCTCCAGAGAGCTCGCGTCCGTTCCGAGTTCCGGCGCCAGCTCGGCCGGCGTGGGCTCGCGACCCAGCTTGCCCGTGAGCTCGGCGCGCACGCGCTGGCTGCGCTGCAGCCGGTCGTGCACGTGAGAGGGCAGACGGATCGTCCGCGAGTGGTTCTGGATCGCGCGCACGAGTGCCTGGCGGATCCACCAGACCGCGTAGGTCGAGAACTTGAAACCACGGCGGTGGTCGAACTTCTCGACGGCGCGGATCAGGCCCAGGTTGCCTTCCTGGATCAGGTCCGGGAAGGACAGGCCCAGGTTCCGGTAGTCCTTGGCGATCGCCACGACGAGCTTCAGGTTGTGCTCGATGAAGCGGTTCTTCTCGTCGCTCATCCGATCGTGCGCGTCTTCGACGGCGCCGACCTTCTTGAGCAGATCATCCCGCGACATCTCGGCGTCGGCCTCGAGCTCCTTGAAGCGCTTCGTGCCGCGTCGGGCCCGGCGCAGATCGCGCGCGAGCTCGAGGCATTTCTGGCGCATCTCGGCGAGCACGGCCAGCGACAGCTGGGCCGACTTCATGTCACGCGAGATCCGTGCGTCGATCTTGATGAGCTCTTTCTGGGGGCCGCTCTTGCGCGCCTTGTCGCGATTGGCGAGCAGGGTGCGCAGGCGCTTCACCGCGCGCTCGACGCGCGCAGCGATCTCCCCCGTCTCCTCGTCGCCGACGGATTCGGAGAGCTTCGCGCCCGTATGCGAGAGCGCGCGCAGTTCGTCCCAGCGCCCGACGACGTGTCGCGCGCAAAGCGGGATCGCGTACAGCGCTTCCCGCAGCTGCTGAGTGGCCGCTTCCAGTTCCTTGGCGAGCAGCACCTCTTCCTCACGCCGAAGCGTGCGGGTGCCGCCGATCTCCTGGAAGTACGACTCCAACGGGCGTCGTTCCCGGCCCGGATCCAGATCCTCGGCCGGTGCGGCCCGGGTAGCCCCGGTCGCAGCCTGGGTGCCTTCTTCGGCCTTCTTCTTTTTCTTGCGGTCTTCCGCCTTCACTGTCACTGCGAAGTCCTCGACCCGCCGGTGCCGTTCCGCACCGTAGTGTCGGATACCGCCCGGAGTGATCTCGTTGTGAGTTGTTTCATTCCGGCGGCCCCCCGTCTGCGATGATCTCTGTGAGACGCAAGAGATCTGCACATAGGGCGGAACCGTTGGCCGGTTGGCGCGCAGCCAGGAAAGGGTGGACGGATGTCCGGCCGGACGGCGTGTGATGAGATGTCGGGGGGGCGCTGAACAGCCCGGTATATTGTCTCACCGGTCCATCAAAGTCCAGCAGTTTCTGGGGTTTGGGCACGTGTCTGCCTCCGGCACGGGCGATCGGGGAATCCTCCTGAGAGTAATCAGTGTCCTTATCGTGGTGAAAAGGCAACATTTTTGTATCGGATCGCACACCCGCCAACACAAGCACCGATTTGCTCCCGGCGAGCCACGGGCTAGCCTTGCGGAACTGACCAGTCAGTACTGACGCGCCCCGCGGGAACCCTGTGTCCAGTCCCCATCCCTCCATGACAGCCGTCGTCGCTTCCCCGACGGACGATCCGAAGCGACGCCGCATCCTCGACGCGGCGCTGAGCGTGGGTGCCCGGAGCGGAATCTCGGCCGCCCGGATGGAAGAGGTGGCCAGCGAGGCCGGCGTCTCGAAGGGAACGCTCTACCGGTTCTTCCAGAGCAAGGAAGATCTCTTCCTGGCCACCCTCATCGATTCCTACGAAACCGGGGTGCGCCATGTCGACGCCCGGCTGCCCGACGAGTCCGAGCCCGAGACGCGTCTGCGGGCAGTGCTGGAAGGGCTGGTCGGGGTGCTCGAGCGGGTCGGGCCGCGCGCGACCCTCCACTATCAGGCGTGGGGCATGGTGGCTGCGAATCCGGAGCTGAACGAGCGACTGCACGGCTTCCTGCGAGCGTTCCACGCAGACCGCTTCGACGAATTCGCATCGCTCGTCGTCGACGGCCAGGCGGCCGGCCGGTTTCGCTCGGACGTCGACGCGGCGACCACCGCCCACGCGATCGGATCGCTGTTGTCCGGGTTCATCTACCGCTCTGCCTTCGACCCCGACGCTGCGACGCCCGACGCACTGCGGCGCTGTTTCGATGACCTGGTCGGCGGCTTGATCGCCGGTTCCGCTCCTGATCCCGATTCCACTCCAGCGCGCCCGCCGGAGGTTCCTCCCACATGACCCCTTCGCCGAGCGAGACGCCCGGTTCCCGCGCCGCGGATCCGCGCCTCGTCAGACGTTTGTGGGGCATCTTCGCCGTGCTGGTCGTGGCGGGGATCCTCTTGCGGGCCACCGCGCCCGATCCGCAGGCGGTGGGCGCTGCCGGACCCGCCCTGGCCGCGATCGCCGTCGACACGCTGCGTGTGTCCCCCCGCGCGGTCGTTTCCGAAGCCGAGTTCTCGGGTGTCGTCGAGGCGGCGCGACACCTCCGGTTGGTCTCCGAGACCCAGGGTCGGGTCGTCGAGCTCGGGGCCGAAGACCTCGACGCCGTCGACGGCGACCAGCTGCTGATCCAGGTCGATCCCTTGTTGGCCCAGGTGGCCGTGGACCGGGCGCAGGCCGCGATTTCGCGGACCCGAAGCGAGCTCGGGCTCGCGCGCACCAGTCTCGAGCGTCAGCGCAACCTGGCCGAGCGCTCGGTCGCGAGCGAATCCGCGTTGGACGACGCGTCGAACCGCTCGCGCGTCGCACAAGCCGCGATCCGTGAGGCGCGGGCGAACCTGGCCGAGGCCCAGGATGCGCTCGGGAAGAAGGCGATTCGCGCGCCCTTCGCGGGCGTGCTCCGCGACTTCGAGCCCGAGCGGGGCGAAGTCCTCCAGGTGGGCCAGGTGCTCGGCGAGCTCCTCGATCTGTCGGCCGCCCGAGTCACGATCGGTCTGAGCGATCGTCAGATCGTCGACGTACAACCGGGCCAGACCGTGCAGGTGACCGTGGAAGCGCTTCCGAACGCGACCTTCGAAGGGAAGGTGCTGCGGGTGGCAGCGGCCGCGGACGCGACCAGTCGGCGTTTCCCCGTCGAGGTCGAGATCCCGAACCCGGATCGACGCATCCTGCCGGGCATGGTCGCCCGGGTCCGCATCGGGTTGGGTGGCAAGACCGAGCGCATGCTGGTGCCGCGCGAGGCGGTGGCCGAGGAATACGGTCTGCGTTTCGTGTTCGTGCTGACGCCGGATCCGGAGAGTGGTGAGCTGCGCGCCGAGCGCAGGCGGGTCGAAGTGCGCGAGGTGCCCTTCGATCTGCGCTGGTTGGAAGTCGAGTCGGGGTTGGCTTCCGGGGAACGCGTGGCGACGACCCGCGTCCGTCTGCTGCGCGACGGCAGCGTCGTCAGCGACGCGGCGGCGACCGTCGCGGCCCCCGAGTCCACGTCCGCGACCACGGATGCGTCGTGAGTCTGCCGCGCTTCTCGGTCAAGCAGGTCGTCTTCGTCAATCTGCTGTTCGTGATCGTGGCCGTCGCCGGGTACCAGGCCGCCACGCGCATCCCCGTCGATCTCTTTCCCGACATCTCCTTCAACACCGCCATCGTCGGCACGGTGTGGCGGGGGGCTTCGGCCGATGAGGTCGAGCGCCTCGTCACCACGAAGCTCGAGGACGAGATCCAGGATGTCGACGGCATCAAGGAGCTGCGCAGCTTCTCGCAGGCGGGGCTCTCGACGATCGAGATCGAGTGGAAGGAGACGCTCGAGGAAACCGAGTACGAATCGTCCCTGAACGAACTCCGGGCGGCGGTCGATCGCGTGCCCGATCTCCCCGAGGATGCGGAAGAGACGATCATCACCGAGCTCTCGGTTTCCGAGGTGCAGAACGTCTGCATGATCGCGGTGACGGACGTGGGCGGTGTCGGTGAGTTCACGCTACGAGAGGTCGCGCGCGACATCGAGCGCCGCGTGGAACGCATCCCCGGCGTGCGCAAGGCGACGCTCCGCGGCGAGCGGGAGCGCGAGCTGCGCGTCTACGTCGATCGCGAACGCGCGATGCAGTCGGATCTCACGCTGGCCGAGATCTCGGCCCAGATCGGTCGCAACAACCAGAACGTGCCGGGTGGCGCGATGGACACGGGCGAGCGCGAGATCACCGTGCGCGGGCTCGGGAACTTCGCCACGCCGGAGGAGCTCGCTGCGACGGTCGTGAAGAAGGACGCTGCGGGGAACCACGTCCGGCTCTCGGACGTCGCGCGCATCGAGGACGGATTCGAGCGACGGGTGATCTACGGACGCCACAATGGCAATCCGACCATCATCGTCGGCATCTCGAAGAACCCGGAAGACGACATCACGACACTGGTGGACCGGGTGCGCGCGTTCATGGAGGAGTACGAGTCGCTCCTGCCCCCAGGCATCGAGGCGCCGGTGACCTGGGACTCCTCGCGGATCGTCCGCGATCGCATGGGCACGATGATCGACAACGTGATGCTGGGCGTCGTGCTCGTCGTCTTCGTTCTCTGGCTCACCGTCGGCTTCCGCAATTCGCTGATCGTGACGATCGGGATTCCCTTCTCCTTCCTCTCGGCGTTCCTGCTCTTCCCGTTCTTCGGGATCACGATCAATCTGATCTCGCTGGTCGGCTTCGTGATGGTGACGGGCATGCTCGTCGATCACGCGATCATCATCGTCGAGAACATCTACCGGCACATCGAGAACGGAAAGCCCATCGATGACGCGATCATCGAGGGCGCCGAAGAGGTGATGTGGCCGGTGGTCGCGACCGTCGTGACGACGCTGGCTGCCTTCCTGCCCGCGCTGATGATCCAGGGAACGAGCGGTGAGTTCGGCTCGATCCTGCCGAAGACCGTGATCCTGGTGCTGGTGGGGTCGCTCTTCGAGGCGCTGATCGTGCTGCCCGCGCACTACGTCGACTGGGGCAGTCGCGATCCCGGCACGGAGAAGGATCGCTCGGGCGAGGGGTGGGGCGCGCGCATCCGGCGCGGGAGTCACGCGCTGCGTGAAGCCGTGGAAGGGTGGATGGATCGGCTGCGCGACGTCTACGTCCGGCGCCAGCAGTCCCTGCTGCGCCACCGCTACGTCTTCCTCGCCACCTGCTGCGCTGCCTTCTACGCATCCTGCGGTCTCCAGGCGCGTGTTCCCGTCGATCTCTTTCCTTCGGACTTCGATCAGCTCTTCATCACGGTGCGTACGCCGACGGACTACGGCGTGGAGCAGACCAACGAGGTCATTCGAGAGATCGAAGCCGAGGTGTCGGGCTTGACCCGAGAGGTCGACGAGTTCACCTCCTATGTCGGCTTCGGGATGAACGCGGATGAGAACATCATCAATGGCGTGAACTACGGAATGCTCTTCGTCAGCCTGGTCGACGAGCCCGAGATCCGCGAGGACCCGAAGGCCGCCCTGGGTCGCGTCCGCGACCACCTCGACACCTACGTCGCGGCGAACCCGGGACGCATCGACAACCTGCTCGTCATCGAGCCGCGCAACGGGCCTCCGATTGGCAAGCCCGTCGCCGTGCGCATTCAGTCCGACGACTACGAGGTGGCGAAGCGCATCTCTAGCGAGATCCAGGCCGAGCTGGCGTCGATCGAGGGGGTCTTCAACATCGAAGACAACGTGCCCGAGGGGCCGCTCGAGCTGCGCGTGGCGCTCGACGAGCATCGCGCGTCGCTTCAGGGTTTGAGCTTCGACACGGTGGCGACCGCGCTCCGCGCGGCGAACGACGGTCTGGTGCCCTCGACCTTCAAAGATCCGAAGGCCGACGAGGACATCGACATCCGCGTGATGCTGCAGGGCGCCCAGCGCAGCTCGATGGACGACCTGCTCGACGTCGAGATGCGCGCCCCGGGCGGGCAGCGCGTGGAGCTCGGCGACGTCGCCCAGGTGGAGGTCGCGCGCGGCTACGAGCGGCTCTACCACTACGACGCGCGCCGCGCCGTGGTGGTCTATGCCGACGTGGACGGTGAGAACGCGACATCGACCGCGGTGAACGCGCGTCTCGAAGCGCGCTTCGCCGACGTGCCGAGTCGGTTCCCTGGCGTGAACCTGGTGTTCGGCGGCGAGTTCGAGGCGACGAAGCAGACCGTCGAGGACATGCAGCGCGCGGTCGGCGTCGCGGTGCTCGCGATCTACGCAATCCTCGCCACGCTCTTCCGCTCCTACCTCCAGCCAATGGTCGTGATGAGCGTGATCGGCTTCGCCTTCATCGGGGTGACGATCGGGCTGTTCGTGACCGGTGGCGCTCTGTCGATCTGGGTGATGTACGCCGGAGTCGGCTTGGCCGGGATCGTGGTGAACGATTCGCTGGTGCTGATGGACTTCGTGAATCGCCAGCGAGAGCAGGGCGTCGATGTGGACGAAGCGGTGCGCATTGCCTCCCAGCGACGCTTCCGTCCGATCCTGTTGACGACCGTGACCACGATCGCTGGGCTCTTGCCGATGTCGCTCGGGCTTTCGGGGAAGTCGCTCGTGTTCGGCCCGTTCGCGACGGCGATCGTGTTCGGACTCTCGATCGCCAGCCTGCTGACCCTCTTCGTGGTGCCTGCGCTCTACCTCACCCTCGAGGACGTGCGCTCGGCGTTCGAAGGATGGCGGGCGCGACGGGCCCCGCTGGCTGCGCCGGGCGCGGTGGCCGGCGGCCGGGGAGCGGACACGCCCTAGTGGTGATGGGTCGGTGCCTGCTCCGGGCGCACCGCCACCGACGAATCAGAAGGGCCAGACCCGAGGGATCATGAACAATGCCGTCGCCGCGCAGAGCGCGTCGAGCGGCAGGCCGACCTTCACGAAATCGGTGAAGCGGTAGCCACCCGGGCCGTACACGATGAGGTGGGTCTGGTAGGTGACCGGCGAGGCGAAGGCGCAGCAGCCACCGACGATCACTGCCATCACGAAGGGGCGCGTGTCGACGCCGAGCAGCTCGGCCGTGGCGGCGGCGATCGGGAAGGTGAGGGCGACGGCCGCGTTGTGGTGCAGGAGCTCTGCCAACAGCAGGGTCGCGAAGTAGATCACTACCAGCGCGTAGAAAGGTCCGATGTCGCCAGCGACGCTCGCGATCGCTCCCGCGATCAGGGCGGCCGCGCCGCTCTTCTCCATGGCGAGCGCAATGCCCAGGCCCGCGCCGATCACGACGAGGATCGACCAGTCCACGCTGGCGCGCGCGATGCGGCCGGGCAGGCAGCGTGTCGCGATCAGCGCGCCTGCCGCCAGGAAGGCCGCGATCGAGATCGGGTAGATGCCGGTTCCCGCCACGACCACCATCGCCACCAGGATCGCCAGGGCCACGCCGGCGCGTTCGTGACGGGGCGCTTCGCTGTCGGGGAGTTCGCTCACGAGATAGAAGTCGCGGCTGTTGCGGTGTGCGCGAAAGAAGCCAGGCGCCGTCTGCAGGAGGAGCGTGTCGCCGGCCTGGAGCACGATCTCGCCGATCTTGCCCGGCATCCGCTCGGCGTTGCGGTGGACCGCGATCACGGCGGCGTCGTAGACGGTCCGAAAGTTGGCGTCGCGAATGCTCTGGTTGATGAGCGGCGAGGATGCCGACACCACGGCTTCGGTCAGCCGCTGGTCGGGCGCGGCGAGGGAGGGTTGGTCCTCATGAGAGATGGGGACGAGTCCGCGGATGCGTTGCAGCTCGACCAGGGTAGAGACCACGCCTGCGAACACCAGCTCGTCGCCGGCTTCGATCACCTCGTCCGGTCCGACCGGCGTGAGCGTGCGCCCGTCGCGGACGATCTCGACCAGGAACAGCCCGGGCAGGTGGCGCAGGCCGGCGCCCTCGACGGTGCTGCCAATCAACGGGCAGTCGCGCGCCACGCCCATCGAGCCGGTGTACTCGCGGCGTCGCTCGCCGAGGCGCTCGGTGGCGCCGCGTCCCTCGGGCAGCAGGCGGGGTGCCACGAACAAGAGGTAGAGCAGCCCGACGGCAGCGATCGGAAGCGTGGCCGGCGCCAGCTCGAAGAAGCCGATCGGACGCATCCCGGCCGCGTTCGCGAGGCCGGCGACGGTCAGCGTGGTGCTGGTGCCGATCACGGTGAGGATGCTGCCGAGGATCGACGCGTAGCTCAGCGGGATCAGCAGGCGGCTCGGCGAGAGGTCGACTCGGCGCGTCCAGTCCAGGATCACCGGCGTCATCATGGCCACGATCGGCGCGCTGTTCAGGAAGGCCGAGAGCGCCGCAACGGGCGGCCCGGTCCGCAGCAAGCCGCTGGCTTCGTCCCGGGCCCGAGCGAAGAGGCGTCCCACCGTGGCATCGAGCGCCCCGGTCTCGCGCAGGGCCGCCGAGACGACGAAAAGGACGCCGACGGTCGCCAGCGCGGGGTTCGCAAACCCGGCGAAGGTCTCGGCCGGAGTGAGCACGCCGGCCGCGGCCAGGGTGAACAGGCCCGCCATCAAGATCAGATCGGGCTTGGCGATCTCGCGGACCATGGCCACGAGCGTCAGGCCGACGACAACGAGCGTGAGCCAGCCCTGCCACTCCATGCGCGGAGCACGATACACCAACATCCGCCACACTGACCGCACGATGTCCGGCAACGCGCGCGCCTGGGAAGACGTTCCCTTCACCGAGAAGGCCTTCTATCTGGCCGAGTTTCGCGAGCGCACGGTGGCGCTGGCCTGTGATGTGGGTGCGCTGGCCGGCCGGGATGGAGTTCCGGGCGACGCGGCGGTGGTGCGCAGCGTGATCGAGGAGCTCGAAGGCAACCGCACGCGCGTGGTGCTCTTGCTGGCCGATCTGGGCGAAGCGGCTGCGCTGGGCGCGCGCGTCGTGAAGCCGGATGCGGCCGGGCCGGTGGGCGCTGTCTGGCGGTCGCTGCGGCGCACCCCCTGTGTCGCGATCGGCATTCCGGGGGGCGACGCGTTCGCCGCGGGGGCTCGCCACCTCGCTGTGAATCTGGGCGTGACCAAGCTCGTGGTACTGGACCCGGCCGGCGGCATCTCCCGCCCGGACGGCAGCCGCGTTTCCTTCGCAGACCTGGCCGAGCTCTCGGGAGGCTTGCGCGATGCCAGGGAGGGCGCGGCCCGCGTCTCTCTGCTCGTCGAAATCGAGGCGGCGCTGCGCGAGGGGCTCCCCGCGGTGAACCTGTGTACGGCCGCGGGGCTCGCGGACGAGCTGTTCAGCTATGCCGGTTCGGGCACCCTGTTCACCCCCGAGCGCTACATCGACGTGCGGCGCCTGGGGCTCGACGATCTGAGCGCCGCGAACGACCTGATCGGTCGGGGAGTCGCCGAGGGTTACCTCGCCGAGCGCAGCGACGCCGCGCTCGACCAGATCTTTGCGAACGGCTTCGGCGCCTTCGTCGAGGGGCGGCACCTCGCCGGGATCGGCGCGTTGGTCCCGCACGTGGCCAGCCAGACGAGCGAGATCGCCTCGCTCTACACGCTCACGCGTTTCCTGGGGGAGGGCGTCGGCGGGCATCTGGTCCGCGGCCTCCTCGACGCGGCACGCCGACGCGGGGACCGTGCGGTGTTCGCCTGCACCACGACCGAGCGGGTGGTCGGATTCTTCGAGCGCGAGGGGTTTGCGCGGGTGGGTTCCGATGCGCTGCCCGACGAGAAGTGGGCCGACTACGACCCCGAGCGCCGCGAACGCGTCACCTGCCTGCGCTTCGAGCTCGCGTAGCACCCCGAATACTGGAGAGGGGAGACGGCTCTCACCGTCTCCCCTCGTATGGAGCGCCAGGGGCGTGGCCGAAGCTTCGTCCCCCGGGTTCGGGCGCGAGGCCCGAAGTGGCGTGTAAGCCGGGTTCTGTTCCGATCCGAGTAGGACCGGCGAGGATCATTCATCTAGGCGACGCATTGCTGCGCCGCTCGAGCGCTCTAACCCGCGTACTGGCACCCGAAGGAGCTTCGGGCGGGCCGCCCTCGACAGTACGCCTATTCGAGCTTGCTCCAGGAGGGGCTTGCCCCGCCGCCGGTCACCCGGCAGTCGCGCGTGGGCTCTTACCCCACGATTTCAACCTTACCTGTGCCTCCTCGCGCGCGGCCTCTCACAACCTCGCGCGGATCGACGGCCATCGGCGGTGTGGTTTCTGTTGCGCTTTCCCTCGGGTCACCCCGGGTCGCCGTTAACGACCTCCCTGCCCTGTGGAGCCCGGACTTTCCTCCCGTGAACGCGAGGTTCACCAGCGATCCCCCGGCCACCTCCAGAGGCCATCGTACCCATCCGCCCAACGCTGCGCCCGCGCTAGCTTGGCGCTTCCGGGGCCGTGGCCGGGCTCGAACACGGGGTTCCCACCCACGCTGGGAACCGTTTCCGTCGATCTGCGGCGGCTCCAACCAGCAGGGAGCAACGAGATGAGCGTATTCCGCGACGATGTGTTGGCCGGTCGGGTCGCACTGGTGACCGGTGGCGGTACGGGGATCGGTTTCGGGATTGCCCGCACGCTCGGGCAGCACGGCGCGCGCGTCTGCATCTGCAGCCGAAAGGTCGAGGTCCTCGAGCGCGCGGTGGCCGAGCTGGCGGGGGAGGGCATCGAGGCGTTCTATTCGGTCTGCGACATCCGCGATCCCGAGGCGGTGCGGGCGACCATCGACGCGGTGATCGAGCGCTGGTCACGACTCGACATCCTGATCAACAACGCGGCCGGGAACTTCCCTGCGCCCATCAGCCGGATCTCTCCGAAAGGCTTCAAGACCGTCGTCGACATCGACCTGCTCGGCACCTACCACTGCTCCCGGCTCGCCTTCGATGCCTGGCTGCGCGACCACGGGGGCAACATCGTCAACATCTCGGCTCCCTTCGAGGGGAAGGGAGCGGCGCTGCAGGTGCACGTCGCGGCCACGAAGGCCGGGGTCGATTCGGTGACGCGCACCTGCGCCGTCGAGTGGGGGCGCTATGGGGTCCGGGTGAACGGCGTGATGCCGGGACCCATCGCGGACACCGAGGGCATGGCCCGCTTCGGGGCCGCGGCCGGAGCCGACGCCGCTTCGAGCGTTCCCCTGGGCCGGGAAGGGACCCGAGACGACATGGCGAACGCGGTGCTCTTCCTGGTCAGCGATGCCGCGTCCTACGTGAGTGGGCAGGTCTTCGCGGTCGATGGCGCGTCGACGGTCGACCAACTGGGGATGGCTTCGAAGCTCGCCGACATGGAAGCGGCCTGGCCCGATCGCTGAGGGGCGCCGCTGGCCGCCCCGCCCCTTCCCAGAGCTGTCAGGGCGCCTGAGGTGTGTCGGCGCCCGTGCCCGCAATCCTCCGGGATTCCCCGCGGGTAGCGTCTGGATAGGCCGGAAAGTATCTATTGAATACTGAGTCGGTATCCGATAGATATCCCATGCGAAGCCTGTTTCACCGCGATCCATCCCGGGGATCCCCGATGCCCGCACGACGACGAAAGACCGACGCTTCCGAGCCTCGCGACGCCTCCGGCCTCGGAGGGGCGGTGCCGAAGCCGGCCAGCATCTTCGACCCGGTGGGTCGGGGTCTGGACGTGATCGGCGACCGCTGGACGTTGGTGCTCGTGCGTCACCTCCTCGATGCTAACCGCGGCTTTCAGGAGCTGCGCAAGCGCACCGGCATCGCGCCACGCGTGCTCTCGGCTCGCCTGCGCCAACTGACCGCCGACGGCTTCGTCGAAACCGTCGCCGACGGCTCGCGCTCGCTCTATGCCCTGACGCCCCAGGGCCGTTCGCTCGCGCCGATCATCACCGCGATCGCGCGCTGGTGGATCCGGCATGGGCTGCGCGACCTCGACGTCGACGCCTCGCGTTTCAACGCGACATCTCCCCAGTCGGTGCTGGAAAGCCTGCCCTTCATGGTGCGCGAAGATCGCGCGGCCGATGTCGACCTCACCTTCGAGATCCGGCTCACGGGCGATGGCGGCGGCGCGTGGAGCGTGCGGGTGCACAAGGGCGCCTGCGAAGTGCGCGCCGGATTCGCCGCCCGTGCCGACGTCCGATACACGGCCGACGCACGGGTGTGGTGCGGCGTCGCGCTCGGCTTGATCGACGCCAGCGATGTCTACCGCCGTGGCCTCTTCGCCAAGGAAGGCGGTCAGCAGGCGATGGACGACTACTTCCACCAGGTGGCGCCCGAGGGACGCGCGCTCCCGCTCGAGCGTGCGCTGCCCGGTTTCTCCGAATCCGACTCTCTACCCCAACCCGGACCTCAAGAGACGGCGTCTCACGAGGATCCCACAAGGAGCAATCCGTGATTTCCTTCCAATTGACCGAAGAGCAGCAGGTCGTACGCGACTCGCTGCACGAGTTTGCAGAGCAGGTGCTGCGGCCTCTCGCGCGGGAGTGCGACGAGGCGTCCGAGATTCCGAACGACTTCCTCGACCAGACCTGGGAACTCGGTCTGGTCTCGACCGCGATCCCCGAGGCCTTCGGCGGCGCGGGCGAACCGCACTCACCGATCACCCAGGCGCTGATCGCCGAGGAGCTCGCCTGGGGCGACGCCACCCTCGCCACGGCGGCACTCGCGCCGTTGGCCTTCGTGAATGCGCTGCTCACCCAGGGCACCGAGGCCCAGCAGGCCGAGCTGCTTCCGCTCTTCTGCGGTGAGCGCTTCCACGCCGCGTCGCTCGCCTGGATCGAGCCCGGCCCGGCCTTCGAGCCCCTGCTGCCGCGCACGCTCGCAGAGCCGAAGGGAGACGGGTTCGTCCTCTCGGGTGCGAAGAGCTTCGTGCCCTTCGGTGATCGCGCGAGCCACTTCCTGGTCGTGTGTCGCAACAACGGCGGACACGACGCCTTCATCGTGCCGCGCGACGCCGGCGGCCTGCAGATCTCGGAAACCGAGAAGAACGTCGGGCTGCGCGCGCTGCCCACCCACACGCTCGAGCTCGAGCGCGTCGAGGTGCCCGCATCCGCGCGCCTCGGAGGCGAGCAAGGCTTCGACCTCAAGCGTCTGCTGAACCACTCGCGGGTCGCGCTGGCCGCGCAGCTCGCGGGGATCGCGCGAGCCGTCGTCGAGTACGCCGTTCCCTACGCCAAGGAGCGCGAGGCCTTCGACCAGGCGATCGCCCAGAAGCAGGGCATCGCCTTCAAGCTGGCCGACATGCACATCGAGACCGAGGCGATGCGCTGGCTCACCTGGAAGGCGGCCAGCCAGCTCGAGCAGGGTCTCGATGCGTTGGCCGGTGCGCACCACGCCCGGGCCTACGCTTCGGAGAAGGCGATGTGGGTCTCGGACGAGGGCATCCAGGTGCTCGGCGGTCACGGCTTCATTCGCGAGCACCCCGTCGAGATGTGGTACCGCAACGCCCGCACCCTGGGCGTGCTCGAGGGCACCGTCTCCGTCTGACGCCGAAGCGTCTTCCCCTTGCGCATCGCGACGCCGTCGCGCCGGTGCGTCACCCCTAGAGGATTCCCATGATCGATTTCACCCTGACCGAAAATGACCAGAAGCTGCTGGGCCAGGTGCGCGAAGAAGCGCTCGTCGCGCGCAAGTACGCCCGGCACTACGACGAGAACGAGCACGAGTTCCCGCCGGACCGGCTCCCGGAAGCCGACGACTTCCCGAACGTGTACAGCCATTTCAAGGACCGCACGGCGGATGACACGAGCATGCCCGTGATCAGCATGCTGGTGTCCGCCGGACAGACCTGGGGCGATTACTCGGTACGTCTCCAGCGCGGGAAGGGCGGCCTCGGCAACGCCGCGCTGCGCGCCTCGGGAACTCCCGAGCAGCAGGAGAAGTGGGGCGGTCTGACGCTCTCGATGGCGATCACCGAGCCCGGTTGCGGGTCGGACCCGTCGAAGGTGCAGACGACCGCGGTGCTCGATGGCGACGAGTGGGTGCTCAACGGCGAGAAGATCTTCGTCACCACGGGCTGCCGCTGCGAAGGCGTCGTGCTGTGGGCCACCCTCGACAAGAGCGCGGGCCGCGCTGGCATCAAGTCGTTCCTGGTCGAGAAGGACACCCCCGGCTTCACCGTCGCCCACAAGGAGAAGAAGCTCGGGATCCGCGCGGACGACACCGCGGCCTTCGTGTTCAAGGACTGCCGGATTCCGCGCGAGAACCTGCTCGGCGGCGACGAGTCGATCCCGAAGGAGAGCTCGGGTGGCTTCAAGGGCGTGCTCAAGACCTTCAACATGACGCGTCCCGCGGTAGCTGCGATCGGGCTGGGGATGGCCCGCGCCGCCCTCGACTTCACCCGCGATCAGCTGCGCGAAGCGGGCATCGAGATCGAGTACGGCACCCGTCTGCAGGGTCAGTCGGCGATCGTCGCGAAGTACCTCGAGCTCGAGGCGCTCACCGAAGCCGCCGAGCTGACGATCCTCCGCGCGGCCTGGCTGTCGGGCGAAAGCCAGCCCAACAACCTGGAGGCCTCGGTCTGCAAGGCGAAGACGGGCACCGTCGTACGTCAGGTGACCCAGGGATGCATCGACATCCTCGGGCCGCTGGGTGTCTCGCGGGAGCACCTGCTCGAGAAATGGTTCCGCGACGTCCGCATCACCGACATCTACGAGGGCACCGGCGAGATCCAGCGCATGATCACGGCGCGCGAGCTGCTCGGTTATACCCGCGCCGAGCTGAGCTAAGGCCGATGTGTGACATCGGCCTTGGACCGCGGACGCGCGAAGCGCGTCTAGCGAGCTAGGCGCACGCCGCACGCGAGTCCCTGCTGGGCGCGGGGCGCCCCCGGGCGTCCCGCGCCTCTCTCGTTGGGGTTCGCGTTCAGGCCGCTTCGATCAGCCCGCGCAGTGCGTCGCGATCGAGGATCTCGATGCGCCCGTAGGCGATGCGGATCCAGCCGTCGGTCTCCCAGCGGCGCAGGTGGCGCCCGGTCGCTTCGCGGGTGGCGCCGACCATCGCCGCGAGCTTCTCCTGGGGCAGGTGGAGCTCGATGGCGACGGCCCCGTCCGGACGCTCGCGGCCGTGATCGCCGGCGATCTCGAGCAGGCGCTTCGCGAGTCTCCGCGGGAGCTCCAGGAGCACCGCGTCTTCGAGCAGTTCGAAGAGCATCCGCACCCGTCGGCTCAGCAGCTCGGCGAAGTGGGGCCAGAACTCAGGGTGCTCGTCGAGGAGCGCCCGAAATGCGCGCTTCGGCACGAACCAGAGCTCGGTCTCGCCGACCGCCAGGTTGTCGTGGGTACGCGGGAGGTCGTCCATCATCGAGAGCTCGCCGAACCACTCGCCGGTGGAGAGCACGGTCAGCACGTGTTCGCGACCGTCGGGGCTGGGCCCGATCACCTGGATGCTGCCCCGCTTCACCCCGTAGAGGCCGTCGGCGTCGTCGCCGCGGCGGAAAACGGCCTCCTGGTCGGCGAGGCGCCGGAGCTGGGCCTGCGACTCCAGGGCGTCGGTCACCGCTTTGGGCAGGTTCCGCAGGAAATCGCGGTGGACCAGGAGGCGGGATTCACTCGACATCGGGGCTCCGGCGGCGCTGCGGCCTCTCCGCGCGCGGGGTGGCCCGTGAGGAATTTGGCGCCCGGGGCCGATTTCTGCCGCTTTTTTCGCGGATTGGGACCCGGGTCGCAGTCCCGGGCCCGGGGCCGGCGTAGCCTGGGTGCCGCATCGACAGAGACGGGCCCGACGCCCCAAGGAGGCTTTGCGATGACCACGAACCCCGCGACCCCGCTGCACTCGATCCGACCGGCCGCCGACGCGCCCCAGACCGAGGCGGAGCTCCGCGTCGAGCTGGCTGCCGCGTACCGTCTTGTGGCGCTCCACGGCTGGGACGACCTGATCTTCACCCACCTCTCGGCGCGCGTCCCGGGGACGGACCACTTCCTGATCAACCCCTACGGCCTGCTCTTCGAGGAGATCACCGCCTCGAGCCTCGTGAAGGTCGATCTCGAGGGGAACAAGCTGGACGACAGCCCCTACCCGGTGAATCCGGCCGGCTTCACGATCCACAGCGCCGTGCACAGCGCCTGCCCCGACGCCCACTGCGTCATCCATCTCCACACGGTCCAGGGCCAGGCCGTCTCGGCCCAGGCCGAGGGTCTCCTGCCCCTCACCCAGACCGCGCTCCAGGTGATCGACGACGTCGCCTACCACGACTTCGAGGGCATCGCCGAGGATCTGGGCGAGCGCGAGCGCATCGTGGCCGACCTCTGCGACAAGCACCTGCTGATCCTGCGCAACCACGGGACGCTCACCTTCGGCGAGACCGTCGCCGACGCCTGGCTGCGCATGTACATGCTCGAGCGCGCCTGCGAAGCCCAGATCGCCGCACTCACCGGCGGCCGCGTGATGGAGCCGTGCCGCGAGTCGCGCGAGAAGACGGCCCAGATCGCCCAGGCCGGTCTCACCACCGTCGGTCGCAAGCTCGCCTGGCCGGCGCTGCAGCGAAAGCTCGACCGGATCGACCCGAGCTACCGCGACTAGCGGACGCGGCAGGGGCGACCCGAACCGGCGTCCCCGCTACGTTCCGCCGCCATGAAAGCGATCGTCCTCTCTGAGTTCGGCGACGAGTCGGTGCTGCAGCTGGGAGACGTGCCGGATCCCACGCCGGGGCCCGGCGAGGTCCGTCTCCGGGTGCATGCCACCGCCGTCAACCGGGCCGACCTGATGCAGCGCCGCGGTATGTACCCGCCGCCGCCAGGCGCCCCCGAGATCCTCGGGCTGGAATGCGCCGGCGAGGTCGCCGAGCTCGGAGCCGGCGTCGATGGCTGGAAGGTGGGGGATCGCGCGATGGCCCTGCTGGCCGGGGGTGGCTACGCCGAGCAGACCGTGGTCCACGCCGGTTCGCTGCTGCCGATTCCCGAGCGCCTCTCCTTCGAAGAGGCGGCGGCTGTCCCGGAGGTCTTCCTGACCGTCTTCCTCAACGTCTTCCAGCTCGGTGGGCTGAACGAAGGCGGCACGGTGCTCGTGCATGGCGGCGGCAGCGGCATCGGCACCGCCTGCATCCAGCTCGCGAAGCACGCCGGTGCCCAGGTGATCGTCACGGCGGGCAGTCCCGAGAAATGCCAGCGTTGTCTCGACCTCGGCGCCGACCGCGCCGTCGATTACCGCGAGGGCGATTTCGTCGCCGTCGCGAAGGAGCTGACGGGAGGGGAGGGCGTCGACGTCGTGCTCGACTCGATCGGGGCCCCCTACCTGGAGAAGAACCTCAGCAGTCTCCGGGTCGGCGGCCGGCTCGTGCTGATCGGCCTGATGGGCGGCGCGAAGGCCGAGATCTCGCTCGGTGCCCTGCTGATGCGACGACTCCAGGTGATCGGCTCGACCCTGCGCGCGCGGCCCGTCGACGAGAAGGCCGAGCTCGCCCGTGCCTTCTGGGATCGCTTCGGAGCGGGCTTCGAGAGCGGTGCGCTGTCTCCGGTCGTCGACCGGGTGTTGCCCCTGGCCGAGGCGGCCGACGCCCATCGGCTGCTCCAGGCGAGCCACCACTTCGGGAAGGTCGTCCTGCGCGTCTGAAATCCCGAGAGGGCACCGGAGAGGGGGTGCGGCCCTCCGGCGGCCCGCTAGTCTCCCGCCCCCATTCACCGGCTCGCGCCGGATTCGCGAAAAACCGAGGAGAATCGCCGCATCATGGCCATCGAACGCACGCTCTCGATCATCAAGCCCGACGCCACCGCCAAGCCGGGCGCCACCGGTGAGATCCTGAGCCGTTTCGAGAAGGCAGGCCTCGAGATCATCGCGATGAAGAAGATCCACCTGACCGAGACGCTGGCGAAGGGCTTCTACGCGGTGCACAAGGAGCGCCCCTTCTACGGGGAGCTGGTCCAGTTCATGACCTCGGGGCCGGTCGTCATCTCGGTGCTGCAGGGCGAGAACGCGATTCAGGCCCACCGCGACCTGCTCGGGCCCACGAACTCCAACGAGGCGCCGGCGGGCACGATCCGGGGCGATTTCGGGACCGACATCGAGCGCAATGCCGGGCACGGCTCGGACGCGCCCGAGACCGCGAAGATCGAGATCAGCTACTTCTTCGCTGCCGCCGAGGTGCTGGCCCCCGTCGAGGCGCTCTGAACGCTTGGGTCCGGCGCCCGAAGTTGGTGATTTCAGTCACCTCGGGCCGCTGTGACGATTGCTATCGCTCAAGCATTGGACTGGGTGTTCGAAACGAAGAACAACGGCCACCGCCCGCGCCGCACCCGGTGCGGCCCTTCGCGAAGGCCCGACGCGCGAAAGCAGACCGAGGGAGAACACACGTGGCTCGCGCCCTGCGCAATCACACCGTCTGGCTGACCCTGACCTACGTGGGCCTCATCTTGTTGATGGCCCGCACCTACGCCTGATCCCACCTCGGTTCTCGGCCCGAAGCGCCGTTCCCGGGCCGCCAGGACGCGGCCCGCATCAGCGACCGGCAACGAAGCTCCTCCCATCGGCAACGCCGCGGGCTGCCGTGGCTGCCGACCGCGCTAGCGTGCGGCCATGCCGCGCATCACCGCCAACGGGATCGAACTCGACTACGCCCAGCACGGTGACCCCGACACGGGGCGTCCTCTGGTGCTGATGCGGGGTCTCGGCACCCAGCGGATCCAGTGGCCCGACGTGTTCCTGGACGCCCTCGTCGCCGGCGGTCATTTCGTGGTCACCTTCGACAACCGCGACGTCGGGCGGAGCCAGTGGTTCGACGAGGCGGGCGCGCCGTCGATCCCCGATCTCCTGAAGGCCGTCGCGGAAGGGCGCCAGCCCGAGGTCGCCTACGACCTGCACGACATGGCGGACGACGTGGTGGGCCTGATGGACGCCCTCGGCATCGCCAACGCCCACGTCGCAGGGATCTCGATGGGTGGAATGATCACGACCGTGGTCGGCTACCGGCACCCCGACCGCGTCCGGAGTCTCGTTCCCATCATGGCGAGCACCGGGGCACCCGATCTCCCGCCGGCCACCCCGGAGGCCATGGCCGTGCTGACCACGCCCGCGCCCACGGAGCGCGAGGCCTACGTTGCCCACCAGGTTCGCAGCGCCAAGGTGATCGGCAGCCCGGGGTTCCCGACCCCCGAAGCGGAGCTCGCCGAGATGGCCGGTCGGGTCTTCGATCGCGCGTTCCATCCCGAGGGCAGCCTGCGTCAGTTCGTCGCCGTCGGCGCCACGGGCGATCGCAGCGCGCAGGTCGCGACGATCACGGCGCCGACGCTCGTGATCCACGGGACCGCCGATCCGCTGGTCCCGGTCGCGTGCGGCCGCGACATCGCGGACAAGGTGCCGGGGGCCCGCTGGCTCGAGATCGAGGGTATGGGGCACGACGTTCCTGTCGCGCTCTGCGGGCGCATCGCCGATGCGATCTCCGAGCACACCCGCGAAGCCGAGCGCGCCTAGCGCCCGGGCGGGCGTTCTCGGAAGCTCAGCGCCCTGCGAACTTCGGGTCGCGGCGCTCGCGCGCGGCGGCCAGGCCCTCGTGCACGTCCTGTGACTCGAAGGTCACGGCCTGCTCGTGGGCCTCGAAGCTCAGCTGGTCCTCGAGGGTGGCGTCGGCGGTGCGATCCAGCGCGCGCTTCACCGCCCGGACGGCGAGCGGCGCGCAGGCGGCGATCTCTTCCGCCAGCGCCCGAGCGGCCGGGACGACCTCCGCCGCGGGGAGCACCCGGTTCGCCAGGCCCATCGCGGCGGCCTCTCGGCCGTCGATCACGCGGCTCGTATAGAGCAGCTCGGCCGCCTGCGGCCCGCCGACCAGGCGAGGCAGGGTCCAGGTGGCCGCCATGCCCGGGTGGAGGCCGAGCTTCGTGAAGTTGAGTCCGAGCTTCGCTTCCTCGGCCACCAGGCGCAGGTCGCAGCCCAGCGCGACACAGAGACCGGCGCCCACGGCATGGCCGTTGATGGCAGCGATGCTGGGGCAGGGGAGTTCCCGCACCGACAGGAAGAGCTTGTAGAAACTCCGCATTGTGTCGCGGATGCCGCGGCGCGCGACGCCGGGCTCGGCGGCCCCCTCGGCGGCTCGCTCCTCGATCATCCCGAGGTCGCCCCCGGCCGAGAACGCGCGCCCCGCACCGGTCAGGATCACCGCACGCAGATCGGACTGATCGCGCAGCGCGGCGATGCGCCGGGCGAAGACCTCGCCCATGGCCTGGGTCATGGCGTTGCGGCGGTCGGGGTCGTCGAAGGTGAGGGTGGCGATGCCGCCCTCCTGGTGGAGCTGGACGAGTGCGTCGGTCATGGCGCCGGATCCTAGCCTCGATCCCGGGCGCGCCACGCTCGCTGCCACGAAAAAGGGCGCCCCGCGAAGCGGGACGCCCTGGGATTCCGGAGCCGCCGTGGGCGGCCGGGATCAGTCGGCCGAGCGGCGCAGGAAGGCGGGTTTGTCCCGGTCTTCCTCGTCCTCCTCGCTCGAGTTGCGCCGCAGGAAGGTGGGCACGTCGAGCTCGTCCTCGAAGGGCGACATCCAGTCCTCGCCCTCGGGCTGCCCCGCGGGCGGCTCGGGCGCGGTGGTCGGTGCCGCGATCTCGTCCGCGGTCGCGGCCGGGAGCATCGTAGTCTGCGCCGGGGCGCTCGGAGCGGGCTCGGGGGCCGGCTCGCTGGCCCGCGCCGGGGCCCGCGCCGGAGCCGGAGCCGGAGCGGGCTCGGGGCTCGCATCGAAGCGCAGCGGCGTCACGTTGCTGTGCTCTTCGACCCGGATCTCGGTGGTGGTCTCGCGGGGGTCGCGGCCCACCCGCTCGCCGTCGAGGCCGGTGGCGATCACGGTGACGCGCATCTCGCCCTCGGGCACCTCGTCGTCGATCACGGCGCCGAAGATGATGTTCGCGTCCTCGTGGGCCGCTTCCTGGATCAGCGTCGAGGCCTCGTTCACTTCGAAGAGCGAGAGATCCGAGCTGCCCGTGATGTTGATCAGCACGCCCCGCGCACCGTCGATCGAGAGATCCTCGAGCAGCGGGCTCGAGATGGCCATGCGCGCGGCTTCTTCGGCCCGGTCCTCGCCGTTGGCGACGCCCGTGCCCATGAGCGCGACGCCCATCTCGTTCATGATCGTGCGCACGTCGGCGAAGTCGAGGTTGATCAGACCGTGGATCGTGATCAGGTCCGAGATGCCGCGCACCGCGTTGTGCAGCACGTCGTCGGCGAGCTTGAACGCGTCGCGCATCGCCGTGTTCTTGCCGGCCAGGGCGAGCAGCCGCTGGTTCGGAATCGTGATGACCGTGTCGACGACGCGGTGCAGTTCATCGAGCCCGCGCTCGGCGTGCTTCTGGCGAACCCGACCCTCGAACAGGAACGGTTTCGTCACCACACCGACGGTGAGCGCGCCCATTTCGCGCGCGACTTCGGCCACGATCGGGGCGGCGCCCGTGCCGGTGCCACCGCCGAGGCCGGCGGTCACGAACACCATGTCCGTGCCTTCGAAGGCCTCGCGCAGTCGCTCGCGGACTTCCAACGCCGACTGACGTCCCTTGTCCGGGTCGGCGCCGCAGCCGAGGCCGCGCGTCACTTCGCTGCCGAGCTGCACCTTGATCGGCGCCAGGTTGTGCTGCAGCGCCTGCGAGTCCGTATTGGCCGCGATGAAGTCGACGCCCCGCAGGCCCGAGGTCACCATGTTGTTCAGCGCGTTACCGCCACCGCCGCCGACACCGACGACCTTGATCACCGCCTTGTTCGTGGCGGTGTCCTCGAACTCGAGGAGGCTCTTTTCCTCCTGGACTTCGGGAGCCGGCGTTTCGATCAGCTCGGTCTGCTGCTTGGACGAATTGCGATCGGATGAACGCTTGGTCGCCATGATCTCACCCCCCAGTGTCACGATGGCGTTGCGACGAATCTGTGTTGTGACGCGATCTTATCGAAAAACCGCGTTTCTTGTGAGGGCTATTCGGTCGCTTTTTCGACGGTGAAGGCGGCGGGCTCCCTCGGTGGGAGCCGCCGCCGCCGTCATCGTCTGGGCTTGCCCGGTCGGGGCGCTACTCGAACTGGAAGAACCAGTCGCGCATGCGCTGCTTCACCCGCCCGAAGATCGACTCGTCGCGGATCCGGAAGCGGGTGATCTCGCGATCCTGGGAAGCGCCGAACAGCACGAGACCGACGCCAGTGGCGTACATGGGCCCCCGCACGACGTCCTGGAGCCCTCCGACCCGGCTGGGAATGCCGTGGCGCACGGGCGTCTCGAAGATCTCCTCGGCGAGGTCCGGCACCCCCTCGAGGGCCGAGCAGCCACCCGTGAGGACCACGCCCGACGGAATCCGCTCCTCGAGGCCCTCCTTGATGAGGTTCTGGCGGGCGAGGGAGAGGATCTCGTCGATCCGGGGCTCGATGATCTCGCACAGCAACTTCCGCGAGACCTCGCGCGGGCGTCGGCCGCCGACACTCGGGACGCTGATCACGTCGTCGCTGCCGAGGAAGCGCGCCGCCGCCACGCCGAACTTCTTCTTCACGCGCTCGGCTTCGTCGAAGGGCGTGCGGAGCCCGACGGCGATGTCGTTGGAGACGTGGGCGCCGCCCAGGCCGAGCACCGAGGTGTGCTTGATCGAGCCCTCGGCGTAGACGGCCACGTCGGTGGTGCCGCCGCCGATGTCGATCAGGCAGACGCCCAGATCGCGCTCGTCCTCGGCCAGGCACGCCTCGGCCGATGCCAGCGGCTCGAGGACGATGTCCATCACGTTGAGGCCGGCCTTGTTGGCGCACTTCACGATGTTCTGGGCGCTGGTGACCGCGGCCGTGACGATGTGGATCTTCGCTTCGAGGCGCACGCCGCTCATGCCCAGCGGCTCCCGGATGCCGTCCTGGTCGTCGATGATGAACTCCTGGGGGATCACGTGGATCACCTCGCGGTCCATCGGGATCGAGACGGCCTTGGCGGCGTCGATCACCCGCTTCACGTCGCCCGGCGAGACCTCGCGGTCCTTCACCGCGACGACGCCGTGGGAGTTGAAGGCCCGGATGTGGCTGCCTGCGATCCCCGCGTAGACGGCGCTGATCTCACAGTCGGCCATCAGCTCGGCTTCCTCGACGGCGTGTTTGATCGACGCGACCGTCGCGTCGATGTCGACCACCACACCCTTGCGCAGGCCGCGCGACGGGTGCGTCCCGATCCCCACGATGTCGATCCCGTCCTCCGTCGGCGCCGCGACGATCACACAGATCTTCGTGGTGCCGATGTCGAGACCGACGATCAGCTCTTCCTTCTTGCCCATGGCGTCTCCCCCCTCGATGAGACTCGGGTGCGTGCTTGCCGACACCCGTGGTTGTGGACGACGCGTCGCATCCACGACGCGGCGCCGCTTCTACGCGGAGCCCCCCGACTCCGCCTTGGGTTGCAGGACCGCTTGGCCCGCAAACCGCAAATCCACCTGTGCCGCCTCGGCGACCTCGGCTGCCCGGTGCGCCAACAGCTCCGCCAGCGACGCGATGCGTGCTTCGAGGTCGTCGCGACCAAGCACGAAGCGCGCGTCGTAGCCCGGCAGGCGCAACACGAGACCCTCCGGATCGTTCGCCTCGCCGAGCTCGATCTCGGTCGGCATCGCTACCCCCTGCTCGGGCAGGGAGCGCGCGACGCGGATCGCCTCGGCCAGGTCCGGGTCGGTCTGTCCGGGCGCCGGCGCGCTGGCGGCGCGCAGCCGCGGTAGCGACTCGGCCTCGTCGGCTTCCAGCACCGCGAAGGGACGTCCCTCGGCGTCGACGCCGAGCGGGCCACCTCCGCCCTCGATCACCACCAGGGCCTGTCGCTCGCGCACCTCGAGCACCACCGTGCCGCCGGGCAGGCGCTTCGCACGCGCTTCGGCGACCCAGGCGTGTTCGCCCAGCGCGGCCACCACCCGCTCGGGCTCGGCGCCGTCGTAGTCGAGGCCCAGCGTGAGCCCGGCAGCGTCGGCGAGCTCGCGGCCGGCGAGGCGTTCGGCGCCCAGCACCTCCACCTGGGTGACGCGCCAGCCCGGATCCCCGAGCTCGGCCAGGATGGCGTCGCCCTGAACGGCGCCGAGGCTGCCGGCGGCCAGCAGGGCCAGGGCGCCAAACAGGGGCCGGCGTCCCGGCCCGCTCTGCTGCTGCTCGCGATCACGCATGCGATTCAAGTGGGCATGCGCCCGCGAACGACGTCGCAACGATTCCTGCTCGATCCGGTTCCCCGGCGCTCGGCTCTTCATCGGTTCCCCCCTACGATCCGCACTTCTCGTTCCAGGCGATGCCCGCTCTGGGCTTCCACGCGCGCGCGGGCCAGCTCGATCAACGCGAGCACGTCCTCGGCGGTGGCCCCGCCCGTATTGGCGATGAAATTCGCGTGGACCGGCGAGATCTGGGCGCCGCCCACCTGATGCCCCTTGAGTCCCGCCGCTTCGATCAACCGGCCGGCGTGGTCGCCGCGCGGGTTCTTGAACACCGAGCCGCACGAAGGCACGGACAGAGGCTGGGTTGCGCCGCGCCGTTCGAGCAGGGCGTCTACCTCGGCGCGGACCGTCGCCGGGTCCGAGGCGTCGACCCGGATCAGGGCCGAGAGGATCACGCTCCCTGGAGCCAGCCCGCGCAGCGAGCGGTAGCGGAAGCGCAAACGCTCGGCCGGGAGGTGACGCCGCCGGCCACCGGCCGGGCTCACGACTTCCACCTCGACGGTGCGCGCCCCGATCTCGTGCTGCGGGATGCCGGCGTTCATGGCGATCCAACCGCCGATCGTGCCGGGAATGCCGGCGCCGAAGGCCAGGCCTCCGAAACCGCGCTCGACGCAGAATCGAGTCAGCTGGCTGTGGGACACGCCCGCCTCGACGCGCAGGCAGCCACCCGGGCGCTCTTCGAGCCGACGGAAGCGGGACAGCTGGATCACCACGCCGGCCAGTGGCTGGTCGGGTGCGAGGCAGTTGAAGCCACCCCCGATCACGTGGTGCGGCACGCGCGCGCGCCCGAGGCGTCGCAAGAGCCCCGCGAGTTCGTTGCGATCGCGCGGGGCCGCGACGGCTTCGGCCGGACCGCCGACCCGCAGCGACGTCAACCGCGCCAGGGGAACGTCGAAGCGGATCGCATCGCCCAGGGCGTCGGTGAGCTCGTCGCGCAGCGCTCGCGTGATCATCAGTCGCGTTGCCCCAAGCCTTCGAGGATGCGCGCGCCCAGACCCGCGATGCTGCCCGCGCCGAGCGTGAGCACCAGGTCACCCGGCTCGGCCTCGGCGAGGATCCGGGCCAGGGCGGCGTCGAGGTCGCCTTCGTAGAAGACGTGCCGATGGCCGTGGTCGCGAATCGCGTCCGCGAGCAGGGTGGCTTCGACACCGGGCAGCTTCGCCTCGCTCGCCGCGTAGATCTCGGTGAGCACCAGCACGTCCGCCCGGTGGAAGCAGCGCGCGAAGTCGTCCCAGAGATCGCGGGTACGGGTGAAACGATGGGGCTGGAAGGCGACGACGACGCGGCCCGGGTGCACCTCACGCGCCGCCGACAGCGTCGCTTCGATCTCGGCCGGGTGGTGTCCGTAATCGTCGACGACCCGGACGCCGTGGGCTTCCCCCTTCCACTCGAAGCGGCGCTCGATGCCCAGGAAGGTCTCGAGGGCCTCCGCCGCGGTGACGAAGGGCACCTCGAGCTCGTGGGCCACGGCCAGCGCCGCCAGGGCGTTCTGCACGTTGTGACGACCGGGCAGGCGAGTCCGCGCGCGCCCCAGCTCTTCGCCGCGGTGGCGCACGGCGAAGGAGAAGCCCGGCGCGGCGGCTTCGAAGGAGTGCGCCACCCAGTCGGCCTGGTTGCTGGTCCCGTAGGTGATCACCCGCCGCGTCATGCGTGGCAGGATCGACTGCACGCCCGGGTGGTCGAGACAGAGCACCGACGCCCCCCAGAAGGGCATGCGATTGCAGAAGGTCACGAAGGCCTCCTGCAGGGTCTCGTAGTCGCCGTAGTGGTCGAGGTGCTCGGGATCGATGTTGGTGACCACGCCCATCACCGGAGCCAGGCGCAGGAACGAGCCGTCGCTCTCGTCGGCTTCGGCAACGAGCAACTCGCCGGCGCCGTGGCGCGTGGTCGAGGGCGGATGCTCGGCCTGCAGCACGCGTCCCCCCACGATCGCCGTCGGGTCGAGGCCGGCCTCGTCCAGGACATGGGCGATCAGCGACGTGGTGGTCGTCTTGCCGTGGCTGCCGGCGACCGCGACGCCGTCCTTCAGGCGCATCACCTCGGCGAGCATCTCGGCGCGGGGGATCACCGGGATCTTCGCGGCGTCGGCCTCGCGGATCTCCGGGTTGTCGGCGCGTACCGCCGAGGAGAACACCACGACGTCGGCGTCGCGCACGTGCTCGGCGGCGTGTCCGACGTGAACGTCGATGCCGAGGCTGCGCAGACGCTCGGTGTTGGCGCTCTCGCGGAGGTCCGAACCCGACACCTGGTAGCCCTGATTCGCCAACAGCTCGGCGAGGCCGCACATGCCGATGCCGCCGGCGCCCACGAAATGGACCCGCTGGATGCGTCTCATGCGTTCGCCTCGAGCCAGTGGGCACAGTGGGTGACGACCTCGGCCGCCGCGTCGGGACGCGCCAGATCGCCGGCGGCGCGGCTCATCGGCACCAGCGATTCCGGGTCGTTCGCGAACTCCGAAAGGGTGTTCAGCAGGGCCTCGCTCTCGAGCGGCCGCGCCTCGAGGAGTCGGGCGGCGCCGTGGGCACTGGCGGCTTCGGCGTTGGCCTTCTGGTGATCGTCCGCCGCGTACGGGTAGGGCACCAGCACCGCGGGCAGGCCGGCCATCGCCAGCTCGGCGACCGTCAGCGCGCCGCTGCGGCAGATCGCCAGATCGCTCTGCGCATAGCGCAGGGGCATGTCGGGCTCGAAGGCGACGACCTGGGCGTCGAGCCGCGTATCTGCGTAGGCCTGGGCGACGCGGTCGCGGTCGGCTTCGCCGGTCTGGTGGAAGATCTCGAAGTGGGAGGCGTCGAGCGCGGAGGCGATCTCGACCAACGCATCGTTGATCTGGCGGGCGCCCTGACTGCCGCCGAAGACCAGCAAGCGCAGCGGCTTCCCCGGTGCGCGCCGTTCGGGGGCTGCGCGAAACGCCTGCACCAGCTCGCGTCGCAGCGGGGCTCCCGCCACCACCGTGTCGCCGCGGGTCTCGAAGTGGCCGTGGGCGGCCTCGAACTGGGTGAACACCGCTCGCGCGAAGCGCGCGGCCAACCGGTTTGCCCGGCCGGGGATCGCGTTCGGCTCGACGAGGGCGATCGGCAACCGCCGCAACACGGCGGCGAGCACGCCAGGCACGGACGCGTAGCCGCCCACCGAGACGAGTAGCTGGGCGCGCCGCTGACCGAGGGCGCGCCACGCCGCGAACACGCCGCGCGCGGTATCGAAGAGCGCGCGCAGCTTCGCGAGGCTGCCGCGTCCCATGATCTGACCGCTCGGCAAGGTGACGAGGTCGAACCCCGCCTCGGGAACGAGACGGCGCTCGAGTCCGATCTCGCCGCCGAGCAGGAACACGCCGTCGCCACGTGCGGCGACCGCCTCGGCGAGCGCGAGCGCCGGCGTCACGTGTCCGCCGGTGCCGCCGCCGGCGATCGCCCAGACAGCGCGCCCGCGCTTGGTGTCCGAAATGGCCGCGCTCATGCGTGCCGGCTCCGCCACCGTGGGCTCCCGGTCTGCGCTTCTCGGTCGGCGTCGCTCCCGATGCGCAGCAGGATGCCGATCGCCGCCGCCGTACACAGCAGCGAGTTGCTGCCGTGGGAGAGCAGGGGCAGCGTGAGGCCGGTCGTCGGCAGCAGGCCCATCACCACGGCGCCGTTGCAGAGTGCGGGCAGCACGATCAGGCCGGTCGCCCCGGTGGCCAGCAGGCGCGCGAAGGGCGTCGTGGCATGACGCGCGATGCGCAGCCCGGCCCAGCAAAGCGCGGCGAACGCACCGAGCACGACGAGCACCCCGACGAGCCCGAGCTCCTCGGCGACCACCGAAAGGATGAAGTCGGTATGGGCTTCGGGCAGGTAGAAGAGCTTCTGGCGGCCGTCCCCGAGGCCGACGCCGAGGCTGCCACCACGCCCGAAGGCGACGAAAGACTGTACGAGCTGGAAGCCCTCGCTGTGCGCGGTCTGCCACGGGTCGAGGAAGCCGCGCACACGGGCCAGGGCGTAAGGGCGCGCCGCCACGTAAGCCCCGGCGCCGAGCAGGCCGAGCCCGGCGGGCAGGGCCAAGCGACGGAAGGGCAGCCCCGCGCCGAAGAGCAGCAGACCGACGACGGCGCACAGGATCACCGCGCTGCCAAAGTCGGGTTGCAGGAGCAAGAGCAGCACGGGGGGCGCGACGAGCAGCCCCACCCGCAACAGCAGTCCGTGGGTGTCGATCACGCGCGGAGTCGCCCGCGACAGCACCAGGGCGACGGCCAACACGGTGGCGAGTCGCGCGGGTTCGGCGGCCTGGAGTGCGACGGGAAGGCCCGGGATGGCGAGCCAGCGTCGCGCACCGTTCGCTTCGATTCCCATCACCAGCGTGGCCGCCAAGGCGATGCCGCCCGCGAGCCATGCCCACAGGGCGAAGCGTTCCCAGAACACGACCGGCAGGCGGCTCACCACGAACGCGACGCACAGCGCCCCGAGGACGCCCGCGGCGTGTCGCAACGCGAGCGGCGGGAAGGGCTCGCCCATCGCGAGCGCCGCGGTCGTGCTGTAGTTCATCACCACGCCGATCGCCGTCAGCGCGAGTGCACTCGTGACCAACGCTCCGTCCCAACGCGAAGCGGCGGTGGCATCGTTCACCGGTCGTCCTCGACGGGGGGGAGGTCGCCGACGGCGGCCTGAAAGCGTCGGCCGCGGTCCTCAAAGTTCGCGAATTGGTCGTGACTTGAACACCCCGGAGCGAGCAAAACCCAGTCTCCGGGACGGGCGATCTGGGCGGCGCGCCGGACGGCGTCCTCGAGGCTCGGCTCGGCGTGGACGGGCAGGGCGTCCCCGAGGGCAGCGGCCAGGGCGGGCGCGGCCTCGCCAATCAACAGGGCGGCTCGCGCGGCCTGCGCGCCCGCCGCCAGCTCGGCGAGGTCGAGGCCCTTCGCGCGGCCGCCTCCGATCCAGATGACGGGCCCTCCGCAGCCCTCGAGCGCCCGCAGCGCGGCGCCGGGATTGGTCGCCTTGGAGTCGTCGACCCAGGTGACCCCTCCCCGGTGGGAGACGATCTGGTGGCGGTGGGGTAGGCCCTCGAAGCCCGCGAGGCCTCCGAGCGCCGGAGGCAGGTCGGCGCCGAGGGCGTGCACCGCGCCGATGGCGGCCAGGGCGTTCTCCCGGTTGTGACGGCCGGGCTGGCGCCAGTCGAAGGGGAGCCGGCGGGGCGCCGCGGCGCGTTCCTGGAGCAGCAGTTCGCCCGCGTCCAGCCCGAGGGTGGCGGCGAAGGCCTCCTCCGGCTGAGGGGCCCGGTCGGCGGCGAAGGCCAGGACCCGCCCGCGTGCCGCGGACACGAAGGCCGCGACGTGGGCGTCCTCCGCGTTCAGGACGGCCCAGTCCTCGTCGCGCTGGTTCGCCAGGATCCGCAGCTTCGCGTTGCGATAGGCCGCGAAGTCGCCGTGCCGGTCGAGGTGGTCGGGCGTGAGGTTGAGCACGACCGCCACCCGGGGGCGGAACGCCTGGGTCGTCTCGAGCTGGAAGGACGAGACCTCGAGGACGGCCACATCGAGGGCCTCGCCGACGAGGGACAGGGCGGGAATCCCGACGTTGCCGCCGACGCCGACGCGCAGACCGGCAGCGCGCAGCAGCGCCGCGACCAGCAGGGTGGTCGTGGATTTTCCGTTGGTCCCCGTGACCGCCACGATCGGGACGGGCAGGGCGTCGGCCGCCCACTCGATGTCGCCGCGCACGTCGCGGGCCCGCCCGGCATAGCGCTCGGGCGGTACGCCGGGGCTCGGCACCACGCAGTCGAACTCGGCCGGGTCGGGGAACGCCGCACCGAGCCGGACCTCCACCTCGGGCGGCAGTTCGGCGGCCAGCCGAGCGTCCTCGCGCTCGTCGGCTGCCACCACCCGGGCGCCCCGCTCGGCGAAGAACAGCGCCGCGCTGCGACCGGTCGCACCCAGGCCGAGGACGAGGATCCGCGCTCCCGCGAGCGAGGGCATCAACGCAGCTTCAGGGACGACAGCGCCACCAGGCCGAGAATGGCCGACACGATCCAGAAGCGGACGACGATCTTCTGCTCGGCCCAGCCGAGCTTCTCGAAGTGGTGGTGAATGGGTGTCATGAGGAACACCCTCTTCCCCGTCAGGCGGAACGAGGTGACCTGGATGATCACCGACACCGTCTCCATCACGAACACGCCGCCCACCACGGCGAGCAGGATCTCCTGGCGGATCAGGAGGGCGATCGTGCCCAGCGCGCCGCCCAGGGCCAGTGATCCGACGTCGCCCATGAACAGCTGGGCCGGCGGGGCGTTGAACCACAGGAAGCCGAGTCCGCCGCCGATCAAGGCGCCGCAGAAGATCGCGAGGTGTCCCGATCCGGGGACGTGCTTGATCGCCAGGTAGTCGGCGATCACCGCGTGGCCGGCCGCATAGGCAAGGATCAAGAAGGTCCCGGCGGAGATCATCACCGGGCCGATCGCCAGCCCGTCGAGTCCGTCGGTGAGATTCACCGCATTGCTGGTGGCCACGATGATGAAGGTGGCGAGCGGGATGTAGAGCCAGCCGATGTGGGGCGTGAAGTTCTTGAAGAACGGCACCGAGAGCCGGGCGTCGAAGTTCGGGTCGGTGTAGATGGCGAGGGCCACGATCGAGGCCAGCAGCGTCTGCCAGAAGAGCTTCGCGCGCGCGGACACGCCGGCGCTGCTGCCCTCACGCACCTTTGCGTAGTCGTCGATGAAGCCGAGGATCCCGTAGCCCAGGGTCAAGCCGACCAGGATCCAGACGGGTCGGCTGTCGAGATTCGACCAGAGCAGCACCGACACGAGCAGCGACAACAGGATCAGGAGGCCGCCCATCGTGGGCGTGCCCGCCTTCGACTGGTGGTCGGGGCCGATCTCCCGGATCGGCTGGCCGACGCGCAGCTTCGACAGGCGTCGGATCAGCGGCGGGCCGAAGGTGAAGGCCAGGAAGAGCGCCGTGAGCGTGGCCGCGCCGGTGCGGAACGTGATGTAGCGAAAGACGTTGAAGGCGCCGATCTCGCCCGCCAGCGGATAGAGCAGGTGGTAGAACATCAGTCCTCGCGCGCCTCGCCGAAGCCTTCGCGCAGATGTGCGACGACGCGCTCCATGCGCATCGCTCGCGATCCCTTCACCAAAACACGGTCCCCCGCTTCGAGGCCGGCCAGGGCCCGTTCGGCGACGTCTTCCCACTGCTCGGACGCGAAGGTCGCGGTCGCCGGAATCCCGGCGCGCTCGGCCGCAGCCGCCACGCGCTGGGCATTCGCGCCCACGGCGAACAAGCGATCGACGCCGAGCTTGCCGGCGAGCTCGCCGGCACCCTCGTGGGCGGCCACTTCGTGCTCGCCGAGCTCGCCCATGTCACCGAGGATCGCGATGCACTGGCCTTCGCCCGCGTCGCGGGTCAGCGTGCGCAGCGCCTCTTCCATCGACTGGGGGTTGGCGTTGTAGGTGTCGTTGATCAGGAGGCCTCCGCCGCGCAACAGGATGGGCTCGAGACGACCGGTCACCGGTCGATAGGCGGCCAGTCCGCGCGGCAGCTCCTGGAGCGCACAGCCCGCGGCGAGTGCCCCCGCCGCAGCCGCGAGCGCGTTGATCACCGTGGTTTCTCCGAGCCCGGCCACCTGCACCGCCACGCTCCCCTCCGCCGTCGTCAGGCGGAAGTGGTAGCGACCCGAGGGATCACTGCGCTCGTCTTCCGCGCGCACATCGGCTTTCGGGGAGCGCCCGAAGCGAAGGACGCGCGCCGCGGTGCGCTCCGCCTGGGCGGAGACGCGCGGATCGTCCACGTTCAGGACCGCTGTGCCCGCGGTCGCCAGCGACGCCACCAGGTCGCCCTTCTCCAGAGCGATCTCTTCCTGACTGCCCAAGTGCTCGATGTGGGCCGTCCCGACGTTGGTGATCACGCCGACGTCGGCCCGTGCGATCTGCGCGAGCTGCGCGATCTCCCCCCGGTGGTTCATGCCGAGCTCCACGACGACGTGACGGTGCTCGGCTTCGCGCCGCAGCAGGGTCAGGGGCAGCCCGAAGTGGTTGTTCAAGTTGCCCTCGGTCTTCAGGCAGGGGCCCGTCGCGCCGAGGATCGCCGCGCACATCTCCTTCGTCGTGGTCTTGCCGTTGCTGCCCGTGATCGCGACCAGCGGACCGCGGTGCCGTTCTCGATGCCCCTTGGCGAGCGCCCCCAACGCGGCAGTCGTGTCGGCGACGGCGATCTCCGCGCCCGGCGCCGTGCCTTCGGGGTGGGCCTCGTCGACGAGACAGCCCTGCACCCCGGCCCGCGCGACGTCGGCGAGGAAGTCGTGGCCGTCGAAACGGTCACCGCGGATCGCGACGAAGAGGGCCGCGTGTCCGACGTTGCGGCTATCGATCGTGACGCTCTCGAAGCGGGTGCCGGGCTCGCCGCGACGCAGGCGGCCTCCGGTCCAGCGCACCGCATCCTCGACGCGAAACACTTCGCTCATTCGGCCTCCGGCGCGGTGGGCTCGGCGAGCGCGCGCAGCGCCTCGTCGCGGTCGCTGAAGGGTAGTCGTTCGCGACCGATGATCTGGTAGTCCTCGTGACCCTTGCCCGCGATGGCGACCATGTCGTCCGGTCCAGCGATGGCGAGGGCCGCCCGGATCGCTTCGCGGCGATCGGCGATGCGCAAGTAGCCGCGCGTGTCGTCGAAGGCCGCGGCATCCACGCGGGGAAAGCCGACCAGACCCGCCTCGACGTCATCGAGGATGCGCTCGGGGTCTTCGGTGCGCGGGTTGTCGCTCGTGGCGACCACCCGGTCCGCGTGCCGCGCCACCGCTTCGGCCATCAGCGGACGCTTCGCGCGGTCCCGGTCACCACCGCAGCCGAACACGGTGATCAGGCGTCCGCGGCAAAGCGGGCGCAACGTGGCGAGCAACTTGTCGACCGCGTCGGGCGTATGGGCGTAGTCGACGATCACCTGGGGGCCGGCGCTCGCGCCGACGCGCTCGATGCGACCGGGCACCTGGGGACACGCCGCGACACCCTCGGCGATCGTGGCGAAGGGCAACTCCAGACCGACCCCGATCCCGACGGCGACGAGCAGGTTCTCGAGGTTGAAGTCGCCGAGCAGGGGGAGCTGGAGCTCGCCGCTGGCAGCCGGCGTCGCGACGGTCGCACGCGTACCCTCGAGGTCCACGTGGGCTTCGAGGAGACGGATCTCGGCGTCGCCGTCGCCTTCGCGCGAGACGCGCAGCACCCGCGCACCGCGCTCCCGGGCGGCCGCGACGAACGCCGCTCCGCTCGGGTCGTCGATGTTGACGATTGCGACGCCGTCCGGGCGCAGGTGCTCCCGCATCAGCAGGAGCTTCGCCTCCCGGTAGCGATCCATGTCGCCATGGTGGTCGAGGTGGTCCTGGGTGAGGTTCGTGAACGCCGCCACAGCGAAGCCGCAGCCATCGACGCGGCCGCAGTCGAGGCCGTGGGACGACACTTCCATCACCGCGGTCTCGACGTGCTGGGTGCACATGTTCCGCAGCAGTCGCTGGAGGTCGAGGCTCTCGGGCGTGGTGTTGACAGCCCGCTGCCGTTCGCTGCCGAACCGCACCTCGACCGTGCCGATCAGGCCGGCGCGACGTCCCGCCGCAGCGAGCAGGGATTCGACGAGGTAGGTCGTCGACGTCTTGCCGTTCGTGCCCGTGACGCCGATGAGCGAGAGTTCCTCGCTCGGGCGACCGAAGAAGTGGGCGGCGATGGGCGCCAGCGCGCGGCGGGAGTCCGGTACCTCGACGATGGCCGCGTCCTTCACCTCGAAGCCCGCGGGCAACGACTCCACGATCAGCGCGCTCGCCCCGAGACGCTGGGCGGCGGCGAGGTAGTCGTGACCGTCGACCTCGGCCCCGCGCAGGGCGAAGAACGCATCGCCCGGGCTGACGTCGCGCGAGTCGTAGGTGAGTCCGCGGATGATCGGGTCCGCGCCGGCGGCGCCGGGGCGCTGGCTCCGAGGCGCATTCGGGGCGGGCAGGGCACCGAGCAGCTCGCCGAGTCTCATCCGCTCTCTTCCCTCGGTTCGCTCGTCGCGTTGCCGCGGTCGGCCGCAGAGGCCGGGCGGAACTCGATCCGCACCACATCGCTGCCGGCGACGACCACGCTTCCTGGCGGCGGATCCTGATGGACGGCGACACCGTCACCCTGCAGCTTGACGGATAGGCCGTTCGCAGCCGTGACCTGCATCACCTCGGTGCGCGAGAGACCGACGAAGTCGGGCAACAGCACCCGGTCGCGGAACGCTTCCACCGGCACCGCCGGAACGGCGGCCACGGTGACGGGCGCCGGCGGTTCGGGCTCGGTCGGGGCCGGCGCGGCCGCGGGTCGCGGCGGGTCCACCGTCGGGGGCGGCGCGGAGACTGCCGCGGTCAGCGCTTCGGGCGCGCGTTCCGCCGAAGCGGGGACGTGCTCGGTCGCGCTCGCTGCCCGGGCGAGCGCGGCGGCGTCGGCTTCGGGCGTGTCGGCTGCGTCGTCGACCGCCGGAGGCGCGTTGGCCTCCACGGTCTTCGACGCGACGACGACGGGCGGTGCGTCCGACACGTGGATTCCGTGCTGGGCCAATTGGCTCGGCGCCACGGCGGCGAAGAGCGGCGCCGCGGCGACGCCGCCGCTGTGGAGCGGCCGCTTCGGCTCGTCGAGCTGGGTGACGATCACGACGCGCGGCGCATCGACGGGCGCGATCCCGACGAACCAGGCGCGGAACGCGTCCTGGGAGTAGCGCAGCGCGACGGCGTCCCACTTCTGTGCCGTGCCGGTCTTCCCCGCGGTGCGGATGCCGGGGAGGGCGGCACGCCTTCCCGTACCGTCGGAGCCCGTGACGGTTTCCAGCATTCCCAGGACCCGCGCCGCCACTTCGGGACGCAGCACCTGGCGCACGACTTCGGGACGCGTCGGCTGCCAGGACCCACCGGCGACGCGGCGCGCCGTGACCAGGCGCGGGCGCAGCAGACGCCCCCCATTCGCGAGGACCGAGGTGGCGACGGCCAGCTGCAGCGGTGTCACCGAGACGCCCTGGCCGAACGCGATCGTCGCATGATCCACGGGCTTCCAGTCCCGCCAAGGCCGCAGCACACCCGCCGACTCGTCCGGGAACAGGCTGCCGGTCTTCTGGCCGAAGCCGAAGTCGCGCAGCATCTCGAAGTGGGGCTTGCGGCCGAGGGCCTGGGCGATCTTCACGGCGCCGACGTTGCTCGAGACGCGCAGTACGCTGGCCGGATCGAGCGGGCCGAAGTCGCGGGCGTCGCGGATGATCTTCCCCGGCAGGGCCAGTTCGCCGGACTCGGTGTCGATCGCTTCGTCCGGGTCGATCGCGTCGCGCTCCAGGGCCGCCGCGACGAGGAAGGCCTTCATCGCCGAGCCCGGTTCGACCGCGTCGAGCAGGGCAGCGGAGCGGGTCGCGCGGAACTTCGTGTGTCGGAAGTCGTTCGGGTCGAAGGTGGGCCACTCGGCGAGGCTCAGGATCTCCCCGGTGTGCGGGTCCATCGCCAGGACGAGTCCGCCCCGCGCGCCCGTGGTTTCACAGGCTTCGCGCAGGGCGCGCTGGGCTTCCGCCTGGAGCGTCGCGTCGATCGAGAGCGCGATGTCCCCTCCTGCCGTGCCCCAGGTGGCCCCGCCACTCTGCACGAGCAGCTGTCCGCTGCCGTCGCGCTCGACCGGCAGGCGCCGGGTCGTGCCGCGCAGCCAGTCGTCTTCCTGCTGTTCGATCCCGCGCACGCCGTCGCCGTCGATGTTCGCGAAGCCCACCAGGCGCGAGGCCAGGCCCTTGTGCGGGTAGATGCGGCGCGGTTCGGTGATCAGGCCGACGCCGTCGAGGTCGGCCGCCTCGATCGCTCTGGCCTTCGCATCCGTGGTCCAGCGCGCGACGAAACGAAACCCGCCGCGGTTCTCGATGTGGGCCAGGACATCGGCGCGGTCGGTCCCGAATTCGCGCGAGAGCAGCCGCGCGACCCCGACGGCGTCGGTCACGTCGCGGCCGACCACGTACACCGAAGGGGCGTCGATGGTGAGAGCGAGTCCGGCGCCGTGGCGATCGACGATGCGCCCGCGCTCGGGCGCCAGGGTCAGGGTGCGCAGGGTCTGGGCCTCGCCGCGCTCGGCGCCGCGCTGGTCGAAGACCGAGAGGTGGGCCGCGCGTACGCCGAGCACGGCGAACGCCAACACCAGGAGCGCGCGGGCGACCGCGAGGCGGCGGCCGCTGCGGCTCGCCAGGTCCGAGCTCACGGATCTTCCCGGCGGGCGAGTTCCGGTCGCAGTTCGATCACCCGACCGCGTTCGAACCCACGCTCGCGCGCGAGTTCGGCGAGCCGGGTCGGATCGCGCAGGGCCTCGATCTCTGCGTGGTGCTGGCTGCGCCGCAGCAGCAGCTCCTGCTCTTCGCGCACGAGCTCACCGAGCGCATAGCGCGTGCGCAGCAGATCGATCCGCAGCGTCACCAGAGCCAGAGCGCAGACGAGTGCTGCGCAAAGCCACCAGCCCCAGGGTCGATCCCGCAGCTCGCTCCGCGCGATCCGCACGCGTTGGAAGTCGCGGCCGACGAGCTGGCGCGGTTCACTGCGGTAGCGGTTCATGCGGCCTCCGCGAGGCGTTCGGCCGCGCGCAGCTTCGCGGAGCGGGCGCGCGGGTTGGCGGCGATCTCGTCGTCGCCCGGCTGGAGAGGCCGCCGAGTCAGGATGCGCAGACGCGGGCGCCCGCCACACATGCAGAGCGGGACCTCGGGCGGGCACACACAGCCGCGCGCCGCATCCCGAAAGCCGTGCTTCACGACCCGGTCTTCGGCCGAGTGGTAGGCCAGCACGACGAGGCGTCCGCCCGGGCGGAGCGCGTCGATCGCGGCCTCGAGGCCGTCCGTGAGCGCGCCGAGTTCGTCGTTGGTGGCGATCCGCAGCGCCTGGAACACGAGCGTGGCCGGATGGTGCCGGCGACCGCCGCCGATGCGCGCTTCCTCGACGACCCGGATCAGATCGCCCGCGGTCCGCAGCGGCGCCTCGCGCCGCGCGGTGACCAGCGCCCGCGCGAGCCGTCGCGCGCCGCGCAGGTCGGCGTAGCGGCGAAACCAGTCGGCGAGCTGCTCCTCGGAAGCGCGCGCCAGCAGGTCGGCAGCAGAAGGTCCCTCGCTCGGATCCATCCGCATGTCGAGCGGGGTCTCCGCGGCGGTGTCGGCCGCGAACCGAAAGCCGCGCGACGCGGTGTCGAGCTGGTACGAGGACACCCCGAGGTCGAGGAGCACGGCGTCCACTTGATCGACGCCCCGTGCCCGAAGGACCGCGGTCAGGTCCCGGAACGACGCATGCACGAGCTCGACGCGATCGGCGAAGGGGCGCAGGCGCTCGGTCGCGGCGGCCAGTGCGTCCGGGTCGCGGTCCAGGCCGATCAGCCGACCATCGGGGCCGGTCTTCTCGAGGATCGCGGCGGCGTGGCCGCCACCGCCCACCGTCCCATCCACGACGTTGGCGCCAGCAGCGAGACCGAGCCATTCCAGGCTCTCTCGCTGCAGCACGGATCGGTGCGCGAAGTCAGTGGCCACTGGAGCGGGGCTCCCACCTGTGCCCCCGAGCGGATCGCTGGATCAGGATCGCGCCCGTCGCGGCGCGCCCGGCGGAGGAGGGATCCGTTGGATCCCGTTGCTGCGGAGCGACGCTGGGGTGCCTCGGAGCACCGTCTCTCCAGAACCGAGCGTCCCCCCCATTGACTACTCGGCCCTGTCTGAGAGAGGTGCTCCGAGAACACCCCTAGCAATCGTTCGGAAGGATGGGATCCTTCCTACCCCCCGCTTGTGAACTCCTCAGCTACCCAGCTTTCCCGCCACGGACTTCGCCATGTCCACGAAGCGGGCCTGGGTTTGAATCAGACTGGCGTCGAACCGAGCGCTGTCCCACAGCTCGATCTTGGGTCCGACTCCGGCTACGGTGACTTCGCGATCGAGGCCCGCGTACTCCCGCAGATGCGGCGGCACGAGGATTCGACCTTGCTTGTCCACCGGACATTCCGTGGCTCCCGAGACCAGCATCCGGGCGTAGTCCTGCGCTTCCGGATCGACGGTGGCGATGCCCACGATGCTCTCTTCGAAGGCCTGCCAGTCCTCGTAGGGATAGAGGTCGAGGCACTGGTGCGCGTTGGTCAGGATCGGCGGACGATCGCTGCGCCGCTCGAGCTCCTGCCGGAACGTGGCCGGCAGGCTCATGCGGTTCTTGGAATCGATCGTATGCACGTGGCGGCCTCGGAACATCAGCTTGCGTGGGAACCGTCCTGGGGTCCGCGGGAGTCATCGACTTAGCGATACCACTCAGTGCCCTCGGACTGCTCTCTTGTACCACCCGGTCCCACCCGGTGCAAGAACTTTTTTTGTTCTTGGGCATTTCCGTGCGAAGTTGCGAGTCGCATACAAGATCTCGCGGTTGAGTCCACGCGCAGACACAAGATCCGGGGGGCTCGAGCGCCGTTCCGCGACGCTGGATTTCGGCCGGAATCGAGAAATTTCGAGGCCCCGAGGGCGATGGGATCTCGCACCCCGCGGATCCGGGGAGCGGCGGCCCATGCCACCCCATTCCCGGGTGCGGGGGGCCGGTTCCCCCCGGCTCGGGAGGCCTAGCCGGCCAGCAGATCGCCGGCGTGGACGTCCCGCGACTGCTGGACCAGCCGGGCGAGCACGCTCTCGGCCGGGGCCGCAACGGCCGCGGGCAGGGCCGGCGCTGCGGACAGGATTCCGGAGAGGACGGCGTCCATGCCCTCGCGGAGTCCGAGCAGCGAGTAGCCCCCTTCGAGCACGAAGAGCAGCCGGCCGCCGCAGAGCTCGTCGGCGAGGCCCCGGACCCAGGCCGTGAGCGCGGCGAAGCCCGACTGGGTGACCCGCATGGCAGCGAGCGGATCGTCCTCGTGGGCGTCGAAGCCGCAGGACACGATCCAGTAGTCGGGGGCGAAGGCACGCGCAGCGGGCTCGAGAACCTGCTGGAAGAGGCCCAGGTACTCGGCGTCGCCGCAGCCCGCCGGCAACGGCAGGTTCAGCGTGCGGCCTTCGCCGCGGCCGACACCGACTTCTCCGGCCGAACCGGTGCCCGGGTAGTACGGGAACTGGTGGGTCGAGACGTAGAGCACCGACGGGTCGGTCTCGAAACTGTGCTGGGTGCCGTTCCCGTGGTGCACGTCCCAGTCGAGGAGCAGCACCTTCTCGACGCCGGCCTGCTGCTGGACCGCTCGCGCCGCGATCGCGGCGTTGTTGAGCAGGCAGAAGCCCATCGCACGATCGGACTCGGCGTGGTGCCCGGGCGGGCGCACGGCGGCGAAGCCGCAATCGATCTCACGGGTCGCCACGCGCACCGCGAGCTCCACACTCGCACCGGCCGCGAGCAGCGCGACCTCATGGCTCGCCGGGGAGCAGTAGGTGTCCGGATCGAGGCGATCGGCACCGGCACGCGCCGCTTGCTCGATCAGATCCAGGTGTTCGCGTCGGTGGATCGCCAGGATCTCTTCGGGCTGGGCCGGACGCGGCGCTCGCCGCACGAACGCCCCTTCGCGCGCCGCGAGCGCGGCGTCGATGGCTTCCAGCCGCTCGGGCCGTTCGGGGTGACGTTCCGGGCCCCGGTGATCGCGGAAACGGGCATCGGTGACGATCTCGACACGGCGCTGGGCATTCATCGTGGGCCATGGTATCCCGTGCGACGAGCGCCTGCGTTGCCGGGGGACGGCCCGCAAGCCAGAGGGGCGGCCAAAGGGGGGTGCGGTGAGCGGTCCTGGCGTCATCGCGATCACCGGGCTTCGCGGCTTTCTCGGCGGAGGCCTGGCCGCGCGTCTGGTCCAGCGCGAAGCGGGTCTCGAAGTCGTCGGACTCGATCGCAAGCGGCCCTACCGGCTCGACGATCGCGTGCGGTATCGCGAGGTCGACTTCGCAGCGCCCCAGGCCGACGCCCACCTGGCCGGAGTGCTCGAACGCGAGGGCGTCGAGACGCTGGTCCATCTCGCGTTCCGCCAGGACCCGGGGCCCGATCTCGCCGCCGACCACGAACTCGACACCGAGGGCGCGCTCGAGGTGTTGCACGCGTGCACCGCCGCGAAGGTGCGACGTCTGGTCCTGGCCTCGACCACGATGGTCTACGGGGCCCGGCCCGACAACCCGAGCTTCCTGACCGAGGAGCACCCGCTGCGCGGGCATCCGGACGCGCACGCCGTGGCCGATCGCATCGAAACGGAAGGGCTGGTGGAGCGTTGGCGCGCGTCGCATCCCGACGTCGAGGTCACGGTGCTGCGCTGCTGTTGGGTCTGCGGGCCGACGGTCCGCAACCGAACCCTGCGCTACCTGAGCCTCCCCGTCGTTCCGGTGCCCTTCGGCTACGACCCGATGATCCAGCTCTTGCACGAAGACGACGCGCTCGATGCCTTCGAAGCCGCCGTGCTCGAGCGACACCCCGGCGTCTTCAACGTGGTCGGGCCGGGGCAGCTGCCGCTGTCCCATCTGTTTCGGCTCTCGGGCCAGCGCACCCTGCCGCTGCCTCCGCCGCTCCTGCATCGGCTGGCCTACCTCCCGTCCCAGGGGCAGACCGGCGATCCACCGGCCGCGTTCTACGATTACCTCCGCTACGGGTGGGTCGCCGACGGGCGGCGCGCCTGGGAAGCGTTCGGCACGCCGCACTACACCACGAAGGAAGCCTGGAGCTCCTTCGTGTCCGCGCAGCGCTTGCAGCGCTACACCTGAGCCATGAGCGAGACACCCCCCATCGCGCGCAACCGAGCGCCCTCCGACGTCGCTGACGATCCCTGGGAACGCCTGCCCGGCGACGCCG